>DLAA01000090.1:5448-23722 GCA_002493835.1 Lachnospiraceae bacterium UBA7060
AATAATCTAGATATTCTTTTTCATCAAAATTCATACCCATAATATCAAATATTTTATATAAGTATGCAAACATATCCTTGTCTTTTTTCATATATAAAGATATTAATAGAGGATCGTGATAGAGTATAAACTCCACAAATATACAATTAAAAATGTCATACAGAAAAACTTCGTTATCAGCATATTCAAAATCAATATAATACAATTGCTTGCCATCAAATAATACATTTCCAAAATGGATATCACGGTGTAAAAAAACACATGGTATCTTGTATGTATTATTTATTTTTTTTAATATTTTCTTACCAATTTCATTCAACTTGACAAATTGATATTGCTGTATATTTTCCCATATATCTAAACAAGTCACATCATAGGCTATTGCTGCCTTTTTCAAATAACTTAGTTGATCCGATAAAATACAAAGATAGTTTCTTATAATAAGATCACAATCCCAAGTACTACGTGGAATATTTTGAATCATCCTCTCTACAATTCCTTGATTGATATCAAATAAATATGTCATTGCTAATTTCCCATGAAATACTTCATATATATTATGATATTCTTCTTTAGACCTTGTATCTAACACAGACAGAACCTGATTATTTTTGATGTCGAAGATTTTCCAGTTATTGTTTGCTGTTAACATTGCGATCTGTCCATAAAATGTTGATTTAAAATTTTTATTTACTTTTGTAATTTTTATATTTGGTAAATGTTTAAAAAACCCTTTGCTAATTATTTCAAATTGTTTTACAAATTCTTGAATAGAATCACTGTAAATGATTATCTTTTCTGACAACAAAATTTTGTAATTTCCTGATTCCATATATGTCAACTCATTAATTATCCTGTTTATTCTTTTTTTTAAAATAATATTTCTCAGCAAATACCAAACAGGATGTAAAAAATGCCTTATGATTTTAGTTAATTTACTTTTATCACATTCCTTATACATTTTTTTAGTTCTATTTCCGCCATTTATATAAATTTATTTTTCAAAAACAAAATCATAAGGACAATACTCACCATTGGCGAAAATAGCATATGTCCCGCAAACACAGATGCACCACATGCTAAAATAGTACCCATAATATATTGAATATTTTTTTTCTTTATAACCTGTTTTATATTTTTATAATAAAATCTTATAATAACAAAGAATACAATTACCCCAAATCTTATAAATAAATCCATTAAATCCATTTCAATCAAAATTTTTAACTTATTTTCTGCCGCATGTGATCCAATTCCAATAAGCATATTCCTAATAGGGTTTTCACTGTATACTAGATGAATTGCCCTTTTTATCCTAAGTTCACGTCCCGATAATAAAAAGCTTACTCCTCTATAGGAACTGGTCTTATATCGCCAGATTATTGCATTTATATTTTGAGTCACCGTGTTTACATTGTTTATAACATACCATAATCCCCCAAATACACCTGGTACTAGCAAAAATACATTTATAAGATTTTTGTTTAAATTTTTTTCTAAATACAGTGCAACTAAAATAAGAATTATCAAAGAAAAATATCCTGTTTTTGTCCCAAGATAAAGAATACTTACTACTCCCAGTATAATATTTAGTAAATTAGCCTTTGACCTTTTATTCTTATATTTTTCGATTTCTAATGCCAAAACTACAACCATAATTATAGATATTTCATTTCCTGCATAATAAAATCCTTTACTCCCTTCGCCGCTCCTATACGTTGTATATCCGACACCCAATATAATTGGAATAATTAAGGATAATGGAAAAAACCAACAATAAAACATTGAAATCTTATCTATACAAATTTTAATTGTTTGATCGTAAATTTCCAATACATATACTGCCCGAGCAATAACAATGGGGGTTAAAAGTTTTATCAAAATTGAAATATTGTAAAAAAGCCCACCTTTATACTGAATTTCAAATACAATGAGCTGTAGTACACTGATTATTGCCATGCAAATAATTCCAAAATTTTCTCCCCTGTTGACTCCTTTAAGGAATATTATGATCAGACAAAATAAAAAAATAAGCGTTTTAAAAGTACCACTAATATTAGAATTACCTTTTGATATCAACAGATAACCATTGATATTATCTACTATCGGACTTAAAATCAGCATCCATTTTAAAATGCTGGAATATCTCACTTTCATAATATCTTCACCATAGGTATTGACGTATCATTATCGCTTTAGAATAATTTGTCTCAATCTCCTAACAGTTTCCTATATTGCGTTTCAATATAATTATAATATTCATTTAAAGGATCATATATTTTGTCTTCTGTTTTTTTTAAACTTATTAATGCTTGTGATATATTTTCCACGCCCTTTAAATTAATATT
This sequence comes from Lachnospiraceae bacterium UBA7060, assembly GCA_002493835.1. Classification (GTDB taxonomy): domain Bacteria; phylum Bacillota; class Clostridia; order Lachnospirales; family Lachnospiraceae; genus UBA3282. Next base: position 7,797 of record DLAA01000090.1, read on the forward strand.
ATATTTTTCAAGTCGTTTGGGGAAAATCAACTGTAGTCCAAGACACTTTGCTTCCCACAAGACCATCCCTTGTCCTTCAAATCTAGATTCAAGACAAAACGCATCCATTTGTTTTACTATTGGAAACGGATTTTTTTGATTTCCCAAAAAAATAATAATATCTGACAAATTATGTTTCATTACCCATTTTTTACACTTTTTTAAATCCGGTCCATCGCCTATAATGTAAAAGCATATATCTTTTCTCTTTTTATAGACTGTATAAATATCTTGAAGCAAAAAATCATATCCTTTTTGGGTACAAACCTTTCCGACACACACTACGTTACATTTATTATAATCCACAATTATTTCTGAATGTTCCTGGCTCTTCTCATAAATTTGTTTTACATTTATAATATTAGGAATTATTGTTATTTTTGCAAACATATTTCTACTATACTTCCTGAATGGCTCTACAACACCGCTAGATACCGCCACAAACTCATCATAAAACTGATATTTTCCTTTAAAAAAAGTGTATAAAATACGATATTTCTTTTTATATTGTAGCTCTTTTTCTATATCATTATGAATCCATAAAATTTTTTTTGCTTGTTTTATTCTGGTTGAATAATATGCACATTCTTGCCGATAACTATCGTAGTCAAATACATAATCATACGATTCTTTTATATTCTTATAAAAATTCATATGCATTATCAGTGCAAAGGGAATAAAGCGAAACCAATATGGAAACGGTTTCAAAAAATAAATATGAATATTTTCTTTTAATCCACAAATTTCATAAAAAATCTCTCTCGAAAATAAGTATACGTCCACCTGATAGTTGTCCAATATATGACTTGATAGGAGATTAATTAAAGAACGTTGTATTCCGCCAACTTTTAAATCCGCTTGAAATATAGCTATTTTTTTCATTCTGCAATCCGCATTAGATTATTTGATATATTTGAAAAACCGAAATGATTCAATAATCCTTTTTGCCCTTTCAATACTAATTTCTTGAAAAAACCGATATACTCCTTCTAATCCAATTTTACTTATCCACCCAGGTGCTCTTCTTATAGTTCCTGCAACGAAATCAACAGTTCCACCGCTGCCAATTGCATATTTTACGCCACATTTATCTAAAAAGTCTTGATTATCTTCCATAAAATATTCTTGTTTTTTCGCTCCAAATCCAATAAATAAAATATCAGGCCTAAATTTTTTTATATGTTCTTGGCAGCTTTTTGTAAAATTATTTGAAAAAGGATAATCTTCAAAATCTGGTGAAAAACCGTTTACTTGAATTGCATATTTTTTTCTCACATTGGAAATTGCTTTTTTTACTGAACTTTCCTTTCCTCCCAGAAAGAAAATCTTCAAATTATTTTTTTTTGCATAATCACAAAAATCATATACAATATCACTGCCTGAAAGCTTAATTACATTTCGAAAATTCGGGTTTACTATTTTAGCAACCTTTAAAGGAATTTCTCCATCCATTGTTACATAATTTTTGTTAATAAATTCCATCAATCGGCGATTTTCGTTCGCATAAACAATTATCTGTGCATTCACCGTAATAATACATTTTGTTCTCTTATCTTCCTTTTCAAACAAATCTTTCCTGTTAGTTATATTAAATATAATATTGCAAAATCTCACTGCAGCAATACTTCCTTTTTTCGCTATCACATCATCCCCACCGCTCCCCACCCACAAAAATCCGGTACAAACCACCACTCTTCCTCAGGATGCCCGCCGCTCTCCCTGCTCCCCCTTCATCAGTCTCACCGCCTCCTCACTAAACCCTTGCGTGCCTCCCGGGATAAACAATATTTTTAAGGTCAGCATTATCAGCTTCAAGTCAAGAAGCAGGCTTCTGTTTTCTATGTAAATCAAATCAAGGCGCAGTTTGTCGTACGCGCTGGTATTATATTTCCCGTAAAGCTGGGCATACCCGGTAAGACCACTTTTTACTTGCATACGGTAGGCAAATTGAGGCAGCTCTTTCGTGTAGTGCTCTACATTCTCTACACGCTCCGGCCTCGGTCCCACTAGAGCCATATCCCCTTTCAACACATTGAAAAGCTGTGGAATTTCATCAATACGGAAACGCCTGATCACCGCCCCTACTCGTGTGACACGGCTATCATATTCACTGCATACAAGTGCTCCATTCTTCTCGGCATCCATCACCATACTGCGAAATTTGATGATCTGAAACTTTTTCCAGTTTTTTGTATACCGCTCTTGTCGAAAGAAGATGGATCCTCCGTCTTCCAGTTTAATTGCAAGCATCGTTGCAAAAGAAAGCGGCAAAGTGACAATCAGTCCAAACAACGAAAGTGTGATATCCATACCCCGCTTTAATGCCGTCATCGTCATGGATTCTACATAGGCGTTGTACTTCATCAATGGGCTGTCGATAAAATGTCGGTTCTCAAAGCCGTAAGCCATGATATCCGTAATTGTCGGCGTCACATAGAAAACCTTTTTCTGGTTCATGCAGTAATACATAAGTTCTTCACGCAGGCTGTAATCCACCTGATAAAGGATCACAGTTTCCGATGCATCCACCGCCTCCTTAATATCCTCCAAACTTTTATCTGCTGAAATCTGTCTGTGAATGTTAAAAAGACTCCAAGGTTTATTGTGTATTTTTGACAGGAATGCGCCTACACTTCCATCCCCGTAAACGATAGTTGTCTCCTGCGGCATAATATGATTCATATAATACCGCTTCGATACAACTGCCCAGACACAGGCGGCTAGAAACTGAACCGCCGCAGTCATAAATCCCGGCAGTACTGAAACATATCTTCTTGCAATAAAACAACATTCCACATAGAAGATTAGGTCCGTGATCCCGAAAGCCAAAAGCTGGGAAAATGCCGTTTCACCGACCGAATACTGCGCGGGCTTGTCCGCCCGATAAATTTTCACCAGCCTGGTGTAAATAAAAAGATAAAGAAACAGGGACGCCGCCCCGCCAAGTCCCCTGTGTGTGCGGAAGGCAAAAAGATTATAGTACGAGATCCAGACATACGAAAAAAGCGCAAGCTGAATACATATAATCGAGACAGAAGCGATCCTCGAGAAAATGTCTTTTCTAATTCTGCTTTCCCTGTGCCGTTCATCCATACCGTATTTCCCTCTGTCTTTTCCCTAAACCCTTCACCATATGCCGCCGCCTGAGCGGCGACACTGGTTTCCCACACTCAATAAAAATGAATCAGATATTTTCCTTACGGAAGCGCAATAAACGCAACCGGGCCATTTCCTTTGAGAATCAAGATCACATGATCCATTCTCGATTCGACCACATCGACTTCGATCCACTGGCCGCCCACATACTGTCTTGCTGCGATCCCTGTGCCATTTGCAAGCCCTTTCACATAAAAATTTACAGTGGCCGCATTAAAATTCGCAGCAGGAAATTTTACACCCACCACATTGAGCAGCCTTCCGCCAAGTAGAACTGCCTGAGTCTGGGCGCTGCCTACAACCCCGCTACCCACTCTGGACAGAGTTGCCGTCAAATTGCTCGGCACGCCGTTAATCAAAATACCGCCGCCCTGTCCCACAGGCAGCGCGTTCGTCAGTCCCGGTGCTGAGCTGACCGCATTGTTGTAATACTCCCCTGCGCTCAAGCCTCTCTCTGCCGCCGCCTGCGAGTCCGCTGCATTTGCAAACCCTTCGCCTGCATAAGACGGCTGTGCCCCGGAAGCTTCCACGGCCCCCGGCGGCGGCTGGATAACAGTCTCTGTTTTTTTCTTTTTAGCCACTGCAGATGTGGAAGGGGACTCTGCCGCCGACACCGTCATGGATGTAACCAGCAGGGAAGCCATCAGTAAAGCCATAAATCTTTTCACGAAAACCATCCTCCTTTCTTTTTTGGTTCAGGAAGTGACATACGTCATTTCCTATATATCAGCATCCCACAGATATGCGGAAAATTCGTCCGCAATCCCGAATGCGGATACCCTCATTCATTGATAATGACGCGATCGATTTTTCCCGCCTCATCCTTTATCAACGCCCCAATCACCACATACTGTGTGCCGTCCTCCCCCGTTTTCCCATCAAGAGTTACGAGAAAATGATAGGGTGTCAACCCTTCCCAGCCTTCCCGGAAATGTCGGTTCATACTTCTTCCCATACAGATATCCTCAAGATGCGCCTCACAGCCTGCATAGGAAGTATAATCATATCTGCGCAGGATATCGCTGCCCTCGTCATAGTACGCTGCAAAGATTTCGTAAGTCAGCACATTATCTGGCAAATAGAGATATAATATTTCATGTCGCGCAAAAAAATCCGCCTCCTCAAACCGGTGGAGTTCCCAGAAAGGAGAGCCTTTCGCCAGATCATCCCCGTGTATCACTGTGTTAAAATCACACATATTCATCAGGTTAGGCATCTCCGTATATACTGCCCCTGCACTGTTTTCGTTTCCGAAAATATCATGTGTTATGTAATACTCGTCCGAAACGGGACTCTGTAACACGGGAAGGTCAATCCCTGTTCCAGGAATATACAGCCATGCAAATATATCCGGATTTTGTTCCTGCAGCCTTGTAAAGTCAATCTGGTTGTCCGCGGCAGATTCCCCGAATATACCTGTCTCCTCCATGGTCTGCCGAAACTCTTTCTCGCTCGACGCTATTTTTTTAGATTCCTGTATGCCATCCGCTTCCTGCTCTAATTCCTGTGTGTCGTTTTCTGTCATACCACAGGATGCTGCACAGACAGCAAATGACAGCGCCCCCAAAAACGCTCCAGCCCAAAAGGCAGTTCTTCGTTTTCCCACATCCTAATCCCTCTCTGAGACAGGCTCATAAAATATTTCCAATATCAGCTCATACAGTGCCGTCTCGTCTATGTAATACTCTTCGAACTGTTCCCCCATCACTGTCTCGCCCTTCAACATATAAAAGTTGTCCGGCCCGCCCCTATAGCCAAGCGCCTGGGACGCTAAGTACACCGCCTTATCCGCGGAGACATCCGTAACCATTGCCGGTGAAGCCAACCGATACAGCCGTGCTATATTAAAAATATCCTCTCTGGCGCAGTCTTTCGCCTTCTCTACAAATCCTTCCAGATACTGCATCTGCCGCTCCAATCTCCTGTCCGCAGAAGCAAAAGCGTTCGTGTCACGCCAATGCACATAGGTGAGCGCATCCTCTCCTTCCAGATGTACCTGCGCCCCTTCCTTCAGAAGCGGCGATTCCGAAGTGATATCTTCTAAAACCGTAACATCTACGCCTCCCACCGCGTCATTCAGAGGTGCGGCCGCACTGAGATTAACCGAGGCGTACCCGTGTATGGGCAGGCCATAAAGCAACCGGCTGACCGCCTCCTTCTGATAAACACAACTTTCTTCCATCCCGTTTCCGAAACCATGTTGGATGCATATCTGAGCTGTGATGGTCTCGATGTAGGCTCCCGTCTCATTGTACACATCAATCTGCGTCATCGTATTGCGGTTAATGCCAATGAAATTTACTTCTTTTCTGCACGGATTCAATACAAGCAAAAACAAAGCGTCCGCCTGTCCACCATCCGTGCCCTCCGGCATTTCACGCACAATTTCATCCCGCTTATCCACCCCCATAAAGAGGAATGTCAGAATATCCTCATTGTATGCATAGATCTGATTTTGATATTTGACCCAGCCATCCTGCCAGACCTTTCTTTCTATTTCTGTCGGCTGCTGTGCCGCCACGGCGGCCGCAAGGCGCGGTACACTGTCCGCCGACTGCTGCAGTCTAAATTTCCCCACAGCTCCCACACACAGAATACCCACACAGACTGTCACCGGCACAGCGATCAAAATTCCCACGCACAAAAGAGCAGCTCTGATGCCTTTTCTCTGCTTTCGGGGGTTTTTCCCTTTATGATGAGAACCTTTTTTCTTTTCAACATTTTTCTTTGTTTCGACGCTCTTTGCTTTCCCAGGAATATTCTTTCCTCCCCGGTTCGTCTGCAACAATTCTGGCCAAAGATTTTTCTCATCCAAAAACTGTATATCCGTTCTCTTTTTCCCGAAACTTTTTCCCTTTTTTTCAAATAATTCTTCCGACTCTTTCTTTAATGACTTTCCACACGTTTCCAGTCGCTGAAGCCTGCGCCTATCCAGTTCTTTAGAGACATGCTCCGGTTCCGGGCTTTCTGGGGACAAATCCTGCAATTTATCTCGTCCGTTTTGCGGCTTATCCGGCTTCCCGGTGCTCTGTCCACTTTCCGCCGATACCGCCTGCTGCTCATATGCGTTTTCCTCTCCATATCGGCCGTAATATTGACCGTAGTATTTTCCATAATATTTGCCATAATATCTGCCATAATGCCCATATATGCTTCCGGCGCTCATATCTACTTTATTTAGTATCGCGCCGAGAACTCTGCATTCCGTCTTCTCAAGCTGTTCTTTAACCTTTCTTGCAAACCGTCTGCTAATGCCATTATTCTGAATCACCAGCATGGCGCCGTCGCATGCCCTCGCCGCCACTGCCGCATCGATAACGCTCCCAAGCGGTGGTGTATCCACGATTACATAATCAAACTGCCTGCGCAGGTTCAAAAGCATCTCCTTAAATTTTTCTCCACCCAGAAGTTCGCTCGGATTGGGTGGTACAGGTCCCGCAAAAATCATAAACAGATTTTGAATATTGGTCATATGTACGACCATTTCCAACGATTCCCGCCCTGCCAGCACATGAATCAACCCATGGTGCACCGCTCCGGTTTTATATCTTCCCACCAACACGGATTTGCGCAGATCGGCATCTACCAGAACCACTTGTTTCCCCGCCTCCGCAAACGCCCGGGCAAGTTCCACGGCCACGGAAGTTTTTCCTTCATTGGGTGTACAACTTGTTATAACGATCGTCCGAATTTCTGAGCCGCATAACTCTATGTTTGTGCGTAGTGTCTTATAAGCTTCCCTTGTCCTGTAATCATCCTGCGTATCAAATCGGAGCGTAATTTCCCGTGCCGCAGTAAACGCTTTCGTATCAGGCTCCCCGGAAGCGCCGCGATCTATACTCTTACCCTCTTCCATGCTTCTGGACCTTTCTCACTTTTTTGTCGGTAGTCTTTTTCTTCTTTCTCCCGCCCTTATCCAGATTCTCCCGCATCGGAATCAACGCCAACGTGGACAATTCCAGATATTTTTCGATATCTTCGGAGGATTTAATCGTGTCATCTAGAAGAACTCCCGCTAACACCACGCACCCTACCACCAGACAGCCGAGTATGCCTCCAAGCAGCGTCCATCGCATATAGCTGGGAGAGGCTTTCTCTGTGGGAAAATTGGCTGCTTCCACCATGTTGACTGCATCGATGTCCATCACATCCTTTATGTGCCTGCCCGCCGCCTCTCTTACGCTGTCAGCTATTGTCATCGCCACCGTTGGATCATAATCTTTCACTGTAATGGAAACCACGCGAGTATCTTCCTGTGTGCTGACGGAGACTTTTTTCTGCAGCTTTTTGTAGTCCATATCAAGCTCCAAATTCCGAATCACTTCTTCCAGCACATATCTGCTCCCGATCAACTCCCTGTAGTCCTTCGTAAGCTGACTACCCAATTGCACATCCGAGTAAGTCACTGCTGTATTTTCATTTTTATTTAAAATATAAATCTTTGTAGTGGATTCATAAATTGGCGTGATCAGATATCTGCTGATCAGAAAGGCCGAAAATGCCGTGAGTATACCGACTCCCAGAATAAGCCAAAACCGTCCCAGAAGCACAGCAATTACTTCCAGCAGATCGATTTCTACCACATCTGTCTCTCTGTTCTCATCCATCCGTCTTACACGCCTTTCTTTCGTCTCCTCTATCCATAGCTGCCATGTATAAGCGCAGCCGCATTCTCTCTAAAAATCCTCCTGCAGTACGCATCCCCATACTTTCTTGCCACATAGGCGGCCGCCTTCGCCATTTTTGGCATCCTTCTCCTATCGTCATGGCAATCCGTACCCACAAAACTGACATACTCCTGCCTCAGCAGCCATTTTACATTCTTCCTGCACGTCATACCGTTTTTCCCGGCAATGCTGGAAGCATTGACTTGCAGGCGGCAGCCCATACCGCACAGTTCTTTCACCCTTGCCTTTTTCTCCATAAGGCAACGGTACCGTTCCACATGTGCTAAAATGGGAATATAACCTTCCGCGAGCAAACTGTATGTCGCCTCGCGGATATAGGCATAATCCTGCACCGGATTGAATTCCACCAAAACACAGGAAGAATCTGCCATCGTAAACGCCCTGTCTTCCTGAAGCGCCTCTATGACATCCGAACCATAATAAACTTCATTACCCAAATAAAGACGGACGGAAAGCCCCGCGGCATCCCTCAATTCCTCCAACCGATATAACGCCTGCCTCACAGTTTCCGGTCGTGGGTTATGCCGCATAGGCTTATAGTGGGGCGTCAGAATAATCTCCCGTATTCCCTCCGCCTGTGCCTGTCTCAACATCTTCAGTGCCATCGCGGAATTCTCCGCTCCATCGTCCAGACCAGGCAGGAGATGGGCATGCATGTCAATATAAGAATTCACTGTCTGTCACCATCCCCGCAAACATTTTCGTCCCAATCCATATCGCGGCATCTCTCCACCGCAACACGTATCAGGAGATAAGCATACTAACAATATTTGTGTGTGTTTTTCTTTATAATAACACTATAAACTCGTCTTAACAATACTATTATTTCTATTTTTTTAAAATAATAACACTATTACCTTCTGTTTATGGGAAACATTTAGAGAGAAAATCTTAGTAAAAGCAGAAATTGTATATGAATGAAGCCATAAATGGGAGAGAACAGCGCGTGGGAATTAACTATAAAATTCTTGGGAAAAATATAAGGTATTATAGAAAACAGAAAAATCTGACACAAGAGCAGCTGGCAGAAAGCCTGGAACTGTCGGTTGGCTTCATCAGCCAGGTAGAACGTGGCATTGCAAAAATGAGCCTTGACACGCTGATCGATTTATGTGATTATCTGGATTGTTCCGCAGGGGATATTTTAAACAGTGCACACACAGACTGCAAGAATAAACTATCAGAGGATCTGCTCGCCCTATACGAACAGATCCCCAAAAAAGATCAGGCACTTTTTTACCATATGCTAAAAGCATACGCTGATCACCTATAATGCCGGATGCAAGCGAATGAATGTACTCATACTTTGCATGCCTTAAAATACAAATATCGCAGCCGTGTAAGGCGGCAGATCAAAGGAAATACTGTTATCCTTAAAATTACATGGTTCCTTTACCGCGGCTATCTCAGCCGGAATCTCATGGCCCTGCCCGCCAAAGCGTTTTTCGTCACTGTTTAAAAGAAGCTTGTATTTCTTCTTTTTAGGTACACCAACCTTATAGTCCTCCCACATCATAGGAGTCATATTCAGCACAAACATGATATTGTTTTTGCCTGTTTTATCCTTGCGGAAGAAGCTGTAAACACTGTGGTCCGCATCATCCGCGTTGAGCCACTCGAAGCCGGCCCAGTCATTGTCGATAGTATACATAGCCGGATATTTTCGATACAAAGCAAGCAGCTCCTTCACATACTCGTGCATACCCTTATTCTGCTCCTCACCGAGTAAATACCAATCAAGCTCTCTAGCCTCACTCCACTCTCTCTCCTGCCCGAAATCCTGACCCATGAAGAGAAGTTTCTTTCCTGAATGTCCAATCATATAGCTGTATCCCACACGCAGATTCGCATATTTATCTACGGGATAACCAGGCATTTTATTGACCATGGAACACTTCAAATGTACTACCTCATCGTGAGAGAGGGGCAGAATATAGTTCTCGCTGTTGTTATAGCTCATAGCAAAGGTCATGGCATAGTGATTATTCTTGCGGAAATAAGGATCCAGCTTCATATACTCACAGAAATCGTGCATCCAGCCCATATTCCACTTAAAGCTGAAGCCCAGGCCGTCGTCCTCCACCTTTCCCGTCACCTTAGGCCACGCCGTGGACTCCTCCGCAATGGTAAGGAAGCCAGGATAACCGCCGTGTACAACGGAATTTAAGTGCTTAAAGAACTCGATCGCATCTAGATTCTCATTCCCGCCATATTTATTAGGCACCCACTGTCCTTCTTTTTTGCTGTAATCTAGATACAGCATGGAAGCTACCGCATCAATTCTAATGCCGTCAACATGGAATTCCCTGATCCAGTAAAGAACGTTCGCAATCAAGAAATTCCGAACCTCGTTCTTCGCATAATTAAAAATCTTGGTCCCCCAGTCAGGATGCTCCCCGATTCTTGGATCGGGATGTTCAAAAATACATTGTCCGTCAAAACAGCCAAGTCCATGAGCATCCGTTGCAAAATGAGCCGGCACCCAATCCAAAATAACTCCTATTTTATTTTTATGAAGCTTGTCGATCAAATACATGAAATCGGAAGGGTTTCCATGTCTTGAGGTAGGCGCATAATAACCTGTCACCTGATATCCCCAGGAACCATCATATGGATATTCCGCTATCCCCATAAGCTCTATATGAGTATAATGCATCTCCTTTAAGTAATCAACAACCCGATCCGCAAATTCGCGATAGTTGTAAAAGCCTTCCTCAGTTCCATCAGGATGCTTCATCCAGGAACCGATATGGCACTCGTAAATCGCCATGGGTTCCTGATTATAATCTTTCTTTTCCCTCTCAGTCATCCACGCACTGTCCGTCCACTTAAACTTACTGATATCGAAAGTTTTGGACGCATTGCCCGGACGCATCTCAGCATAATTTGCAAATGGATCTGCTTTATATAACTTCTCTCCAGCAGGCGTTCTGATCAAGAATTTATAAAGTTCATTCTCTCCAACGCCCGGAATGAAAAGCTTATAAATACCGCCGGGACCCAGCTTTTCCATCTCGTCTTTTTCCTCATCCCAGCCATTAAAAGTTCCTATCACGTGAACACTTGCTGCATTGGGCGCCCAAACGCCGAAAAACATACCTTTTACACCGTCTTCCACAGAAGGGTGCGCTCCCAGCTTTTTATAAATATCATAATGTGTGCCCTGCGCAAACACATACTGATCAGCCTCTGAGATAAATACTTCCTCCTGCGTTTCCTTCTCTGTCCTTTTTGTCTCTGTCACCGCCTTTTCCCGTTTATTGGGTGCTGCAGACGACTTCGCCCTTTTCTTTCCTGCCATAACCTAACCCCCTGTTTTAAATAGTACAATATATTTCTTTTTATCTGCGTCTTTCTAATAATGCATGAAATCCTTTTCCCGCAGTATAATCATATCCTCTTCATCATACCTCTTTGCAAGCAAAATATCCATAAAATGTTTCGGAGTTTTTTTATTTGCGTATTCAATTGCCTCATCCACCAGATCTCTCACCTCAGAGAGCGTCACCTCATGGTCGCTTGTCTGTCTGTCTGCTATCCTTGTATGAAGTGCCAAAATCCCAAATTCATCGATAGAATACTCCAGATCCTCCGCGTACTGTTTTGCATAAGCCACCAACGCCTCATTATCCAAGGGTTCAATATCAACTCTCAAGTTAAAAACGCTCTTTAACCCTTTGTGCCTGGAAAGTAAATCGTCGATCTCAGCCTTTGTTCCCACCAAAAGTGCCAGCAGGCCCATATTGTCCTTTTCTAATACCTTGATTATGGCAGTTACCGTGTTAGATTTCAATTTTGATGCCTCTGCAATAATCAGCGCACCATTGTCAAGCTTTGCAAAAGTAGCTTCCACATCCTTTTTATTTAAAACATGTCCCTCAATCTTGGCCACCTGTCCAGAAAAATTGCTGTCATTATCCTGCATTTCACGAACCAGCGCCTTGGCTAAAGACAAGGTGGGAAGCTCCTCCTCCCCAGTGATAATGATATTTCCCGTACAGGATGCCAAGCTCATATTATCCAATGTATGGATCAGTTGTTTTTTTGATTTTTTTTGATGAACAAACTTTCCGAAAAGCTCCTGCTCCTCCGGGCTCAGCTCTCTTTCCTTCGCCGTATCCACCCCGGATTCAGCCTGCGCTGCCTCTGCCGCGGGCTCCTCTTTTGATTCTGCTGGCTCAACCTCTACAGGCTCCTTTTCTACGGAAATCTTCTCCTCTAAAGGCTTCTCCTTTTGCTCAGGCTTCTTCACCGGCCGCTCGTAAGACGCCGATTCCTCCTGCTTCGAAGGTGCCTTTGCAACTGTCTTTTCATTAGGAAAAATTGCTCTCCTTACCTGCGGATTTTTACCAGATTCCTTCATGATAGCCGCCATAAAAGCTCTCTCAAGCTCCTCTAAGAGGCCATTCTTTGTTGCCTCATCAAAGTTTGCGAACAAGCTTCCCGTCTGCGCAAGGATGTGCTGTCGAACCTCTTCCATCCGCTTTTCTTCATTGGTCTTTTTTGTCTGCTCCCACTCAGCCATAATATCATCGATACTGAGCTGCCCAGTTATCTGCTTTTCCACCTTCTCAGTCTCGGGAACAACCAGCCTGATCTGTCCGTCATAATCCTGGGCAAGATACTTGTCCATCTCCTTAGACCCGGAAGCCGCCATTGCCTGCTCACGAAGCGTTCTTGCCTGCAGCCTCTCAGCCTCTTTTGTCATTTCCTCAATAATCTTCTGTGTATCAAAAAGCTTCTTACCCTCCCGCACCAGCTCTGCACTGGTTTTTTGATGTGTTTCCTCATGCTCTTTTGGAGCAGGAAGTTCGCCCGTCTCTTCCAAAAGAGGTGCAATGAGAGTCTCAGCGATAGATGCCTCCCCCTTTTCCGGACTGGCAGCAGGTTCGTCTACGGATTCCAAAGAGTTTTCCGGCTCCTGCACATATTGCGCTGCTTCCCCAGCTTCCTCAGGTCCCCTCTCGTACTGCAAAACCTCCTCATCTTCTCCTGGTTCCTCTGCGTTCTCCGGTATCTCCTCGACACGCTCATCCCTCGAAACCGGTTCGTCTGCGTTTACCTCCAAGACCTCCTTCATACTTTCCGCCAAGGCCATCTGCAAATTAATGGTATTGTACTGCCCCACATCCACTGTCTTTACCTCTGGCAATTCTGTGGTGGGCGCAACGGAGATTTTCTCTTCTTCCTCTATTTCGCTTTCATATTCTGTCTGCGAGGGATCGTCCTGCTCATCCTCCGGTAAATCTCCCGAAATATCGTCATCTTCCGGCTCCTCCATCACAGGTTCATCGTCCATATCTTTTCCGGCGCTTCTTCCCTCAATAAACGCATCATATTTTTCCTGCTGCTCCGGACTCAGAGGCTGGTGCAGCGCTTTTAACTCCAATGCCTTTATGACATATCTGCCCTCACCAAACCAGAGAAACATTTCGTCACACTCTTCCACACATTTCGTCGTCAAACCAACGCGGTGGTACAAATACGCCAGCTCATACACCCACTTTTCCCTAGGCTCGCGCTTCTTAAACTCCTCCAGAATAGCGATCCGTTCCTCCACGCTGACATCCAGCGCTTCATAAAGACGGTACTGCAAAACATACCGCCCCGTATCTCTCGGCGCGATCTGCACAAACTCCTTATAATACTCACTAGCCTGATCGTATTCCCCCATCTTGATACAAAGTTCACAAAGGGAATAAATAATCAGCCTGCCCGTCGGATGTTTTTCATAAGCCATCAGAAGAATATCTTTACTCTCCTGATAGCGCCTGTTAATCTTATATAAATCGCTGATCGTACACAGCATCATCACACTTCTAACCCTGCGCCAATCAATCTTATCTGCAATTTTTACTGCTTCCGCATATTCTCCCTCTGCTATCAGCGCCTTTATCTCGTCTGCACTGGCCTTGTACTCAAATTTATCCAAGGTACCCACCTCATCAACGTACTTCTCTTACTTATCCGTTTACACCTAATTTCTGCTTTAGTTTACCATAGTCCCCCATCAATGTAAACAAATTCCGTCGAAAAAAGCACCCTAGTTCTCAATATATGGCCTTTATAGAGGAAATAATTACCTTATCTTGTATTTACTATGCAAATCCTTTTCATTCTCTCATGTGGATAAGAAGATTAGACAATTCTGCGAACCGCTCTAAATCAAACGTTTCTCCACGCACTGTTTTGGATATCCGCATTTTTTCCAGCGCTGTCTCCACCTGCTCCCTGGATACGCCTAAACTGCCCGCATTGGCAAGACCATTAGCCAAAGTCTTTCTTCTCTGATTGAAAGATGCTCTGATGACAGCGAAAAAAAATGCCTCGTCATCCACAACCACAGGCGGTTCTTTGTACCGTGTCAGCCGCACCACGGTGCTGTCCACGTTAGGACGCGGCAGAAAACAGGACGCGGGGACTCTAACTACAATCTCCGGCTTCGCAAAATACTGCACAGCCAATGACAATGCACCATAATCTTTTGTACCTGGCCCAGTCCGCATACGGTCTGCAACCTCACTCTGTACCATCACAGTAATACTGACAAGCGGCATCCGACTCTCAAGCAGTGCCATAATGATGGGAGTCGTAATATAATAAGGGAGATTCGCTGCCACTTTTACAGGTCTGCCGCCGTTTTCCTTTGAAAGTGCTAAAAGATCCACCTTCAAAATATCTTCGCACAAAATAGTGACATTGTTGTACGAAGACAGCGTATCTTCCAATATCGGAATTAACTCCCTGTCTATTTCTACAGTTGTCACCTGCCCGGCCATCTTAGCAAGAAGCTGTGTCATAGTACCGATCCCCGGTCCGATTTCTAAAACCCAGTCTTCCTTCGTAATCTGGGCTGCCTCAACAATCTTGTGAAGTATATTTGTGTCAATCAAAAAATTCTGGCCGTATTTTTTCTGCAAATGAAACTGATATTTTTTCAATATCTCAGAGGTATTTGTATAATTTCCTAAATCCGTCATAAAACCTGCTTTTCCTCTCCTAAACCTGCAAGCCGAACAGCCTTTTCGCATTGCGCTCTGTTGCTTCTATCACTTCCTCATATGAAATCCCCTTAAGTTCTGCGACAGCTTCAGCCACATAGGGAAGATTCAGCGAAGAATTACGCTCCCCCCGGTGCGGTTCCGGTGAAAGATACGGGCTGTCCGTCTCAAGAAGAATTTTATCCAACGGAATATACTCTACCGCCTCTTTGAGTTTCTTCGCATTTTTAAAAGTGATCACGCCGCCGATACCAAAGTAATAATCCATATTCAAATATTCCCTCGCCATTTCCTTTGTATAGGAATAGCAATGCACGACGCCGCCGATCTCCTCTGCGTGATTTACCTGCATGATATCCAATGTATCTTTTGCCGCCTCTCTAGAATGAATAATAACGGGAAGCTTCACCTCCCTCGCAAGCGTAAGTTGTCTCTCAAACCATTCTTTCTGCAAAGATACTGCTGGTTCCGGATAATGATAATCCAATCCCATCTCCCCTACCGCCACAATTTTCTCACAACCACAGAGAACCCGCAGCCTCTCAAGCTTTTCCTCGTCCAGCTTCGCCGCCTCACTCGGATGCACGCCCACCGCTCCGTATAGAAAAGGATACTGCTCCGTCAGTCTCACCGTAGCCTCACTGCCTGCCATACTAGCCCCAACATTGATCACCAAACCGATCCCATGGCCGGCAAGAGAAGTAAGCAGTTCCTCCCTGTCAGCGTCAAACTCCTCATCATCATAATGCGCATGACTTTCAAAAATCATATACGTCACCCCTCCCCTTTCTCTAAGAAACTGTTAAAATATTAATCATCACATCCGGCCTGTCTAAATCTGTGAATAATGTACCATTTTGGTCTCTCAAATGCAAATCTTAAAAGAAAAACAAATATTCTTAAATTTTTCTTTAAAAAATACTTGCATTACGGAAAACATTATACTATAATGATTCTTGCGTTGATCAAATAAATAGAGAGTTTTTAATTTATACAGTCAATGTAATACAAGAGAGAATATGCACCGCTAGCTCAGTTGGTA
>DLAA01000090.1:24015-30685 GCA_002493835.1 Lachnospiraceae bacterium UBA7060
TGGTAGAGCACCTGACTCTTAATCAGGGTGTCCAGGGTTCGAGCCCCTGGCGGTGCACTTGGAAGAACTGTTTTTGGAGACATATGAGCTCTGGGGACGGTTCTTTTTTTGTTTTCTGTCAGTTTGGTCATATGTCAGCCAAGCTGTCTCTCAACCTGCATGAATTTCAAAATTTCACTCCCAAAAGCTGTATAACTGCGCCGCCAATCACCCCAATCGCATACAATAAGCTAAAAATCCTCAAATTCTCTCTCCTGTCATCATTTACCCTAAACAGCACTAAAAAACCTACTCCCGATCCCGCCAAGAGACCCGCCATCAATGCGCCTGTACTCAGCACACCGCTAAGATAAAGCTGTGTAAGAATAACAGAAGAAGCACAGTTTGGAATCATACCCACCAACGCCGCGGCGAATAAGCCGAATACCGGTTTATCCAGAACCATAGCTGCCAGAACCCCCTCACCTATCATAGCTATGGCAAAATTCAAAACAAAAGAAATTATCATTATATATAAGAAAATTTTCCAAGTGTGATTGATCGCCGAATTCAAAATTCCCCGTTCACAGTGACAATGGTGATGCTCACAGAAATGCTCAATCTGTGGCTCTTTTCTTCCCTTAAAAACAAAATCAATCAAAAAACCTGCCGTCAATGCAAAAAAAACTTTAAAAAAGAGAATTTTGACGATCATAGAAATCCCCACGTTCTCAGATACCATTATGGGGATCATCTCATCAGAAGTAGATAAAAATACAGCAAGCAAAGTCCCCAGGGTGATAATTCTCCCCGCATAAAGGTTCGCAGCAGCAGCAGAAAAGCCGCACTGTGGAAAAATTCCTAATAGACCGCCAATAGCAGGACCTGCCTTACCTGACCTCCTAATTACCTTCTGCATCCTTTCTCCTGCCCAATGCTCCATACACTCCATCGCAAGATAAGTTAAAAAAAGAAAAGGCAGAAGCTTAATACTGTCTATACAAGTATCATAAAGCACATCTAAAAACATGTCGGTTCATCCCTTCATTCAACGGCCGCACAATGAGGCCGCCGTGTAAGTTTTCGAATTTATGATACCATGCTTTTTAAAAAAAGCAAGCATAGACAGTCCCCTTGTGACGTATATTTTTCACTTTTTTACTCACATCCTACTGAATTAGAGATTGATTCTTTAGGAAAAATGTACTAATATAGAATTGTGTAACAAATGAGGGAAGGGGTTCAAAATGGAAGGTTTAAAAAATATCATGGAAGATGCTGTAGAGTATCAGCTCAATAAATTACTGCCAACAATGCCTGAAATTTGTTCTTGTGATAATTGCAAGCTTGACATGATGTCTTATGCACTCAACAGACTTTCGCCGCAATATGTACGTACAGATACAGGTGCGCTTTTTCAAAAATTAAGCAATTACCAGCCTCAGGCTGAAGTAGAGATTTTGGCCACTGTCATGGCCGCAATTAACAAAATCGGAGCACATCCGCAGCACGACTAGAAATTTATAAATTGAGCTTCGTTATTGAGGGATTCGTTTGCCAGCTCGTATAAGCGGAGGATTTCCTATCTATACAATATAAAAGACTTTCCGAAGAAAGTCTTTCATATTCGCTTGCACTGTAAAAAATCTAAAATCATTCTGTCAGACCTACGACCACCATAACCTCGATCTGTGTCTCGCGCCCTTTCTCTCTCGCATACTGTTTTTCCAGCGACTTTACAATAGCTCTCTGAGTCTCCTCATAGACTTCTTTCGTAGTGACGTAATAGCCGCTTATCTGACCGTCCCATCTGCATTCAACCACATGCACCGTACCGTCGGCTTTGATAAACAGAGTATCAACCAGTCTGCCCACACTGTCGTCATCGGTATAGACCCTATAGCAGCTCTTTACCTCCTCAAAACTCTCCAAAATCTTCATCTTCTCCTTTAAAAAATTTTGCGCCGCCTCCGTGGCCTGCTTCGCTTTTCCAACTGCATCCGCCGCTGAAGGCTTTATTGCTATGCTCTCCTCAATATCACCGCTGTACGACACGGAGCGCAGTGTGCCGTCCGCCGCGTCAATGTAAAAATAATAGTATTTTCTGCCTCCCACATTACTCCAATTAACACAATAAGTATTGGCTAGGCCAGACACATCTGAATTGGGATTCTCATAATAATGATTCAACTCCATGCCATCCCCGTTCAAATCAAAAATTTGCTCTAGATATCTCGCGGCAATTTCCACAGCCTGCTCTTCTGTGACACCTCCTGATGCAATCACCTTTTTGATTTGTTCCTTTTTTGCCGCTTCTCTCTCGGCTATTTCCTCAGCATGCTGCTCCTGAAGAGCGTAATCGCGCTTCCTTTCAAAGTCAATCTGCTCCAAAATCTCCTCGTCTGTCAACGTCCTATCTGTCGGCAGATAGTAGACAGAGGTCGTCGTCAGAAAACAAAATTCGTGCTCTGCAGCCTCATCCTCACTATCCACCTGAATCAACTCTCCTTCTGGAAAAAGTCCATCCAAGTACTGTGCATAAAGCTTTTCTCTGCGCGCTCTCTCTTCTTCCGTGTATTCTCTGGTAACTCCGTCTGCCTCAGTACGCTGACTCTGTAATTGCTCTCCAATCTTTTCAATCTCCTCCGCGGGTACCGCCTCCATCCGTTCCTGTACCAAGGAATTGACTAGCGCGCGCACAGGTACACTCAAAATCCCCAGCGCTAGAATGCAAACTACCAATGAAGCCGCAATCCGCAATGTTTTTGTGAAACGATAAGATCGTCCTTTTTTCCCCTGTATGGCCAAAATCATCCTCTCCTGCTTATCCGTATCAAACTTTATTCTCTGCACTGCTTCTTTTAATTCTGTAACTCTCATACGCCGCCTTCCTTTCGCTTCCAGCTAACAAAATATATTTTGGATTTCAAAGATATCAGTTATTTTCCAACTGCAGACGCAGCAATTTCCTGCCACGCTCCAGCCGTTTCTTTACTGCATTCACGGAAATACCAAGTATTCCCGCCACCTCCTGGGTTTTATAGCCTTCAATATAGTACAGATAAATGGCTGCTTTTACGGAAAGAGGAAGCTTCGCTAGTTCCGCAAGGACCTCACTGTATTCAGGATTCTCATAGCTTGCTGTAATTTCTCCAAGCTCTGCCTTGGGATGACGCAGATGAAACCGCCGCATGTCGCGGCATCGATTTTGCGCCACCTTAATCAACCAGGCTTTCTCGTGCTCGCTATCCCGAAATTCCCGCGAACATTCCAAATATTTACAAATCGTATCCTGAACTGCATCCTCTGCATCCGCCTCATTACCTAACATAACCACACAAATGCGATAGAGCATAGGGCTATACTTCCTCACAACTTCCTCTATTGTCATGAAATCTTCACCTCCCCCAATCTGCAGATTCAGTTTTCGTGTCCTCTATTTTATAACACGCCACAGCTTCCCAAAAGGTGCCATACAAATAGAAATAATTGAGCAGGGAAAAATTTCCTATAGAAAAAAAGCAGAGAATTTTCATTCTCTGCTCCTGCATTCATATTGATCTCACACGGTGGTTTTCTGTTTCTCAACTGCCTCAGTAATATACGCTTCCACTTTTTCTTTCGGAATGGAAAGCGCCAAAGACATTTCGCTATAAAGAAGCTCTTCCGCCTTATGCAGATATTGCTCGTCCGAAGAAAGAACCTTCTTTCCTTCATTAATACGACTTCTCTTTCGCTGATAAAGCGTCTTGATAATCTGCACCAGACTTTTAGAATCGTAAGTCCGGATCGCTTCTTTATAAGTCTGCTCCCTCCGTTTTTCCTCCTGAATCCATACCGTATCGATCTCCTCGATGTGCGCAATCAGTTTCTCAGCTTCCTCCTTATTCATAATCCTGCGCATGACAATTTTATCATTATCCACAGGCGTATAAATCGTGCTGGCTTTCTCAAAAACTGGCTCCAGCACATAGTACTTTTTTTTCAAATCCAACCGATCGACTGGATTTCCTGTAATGTCATTGACCCGACAGACACCATGTCCCCCGCACATAATTAGCTCGCCCTTTTCAAACATAACGCCCTCCAATTTTCTGACAACCACCTATAGCCCCATCAACAGCATATCACCAATTTGGCTTCCCGCCATGTGCCAAGCCATAATACTACTTACTTAACATATTAACACTTTAAAACTTTCCTGGTAAACACTTTTGAAATGGAAAATTTATTTTCGGCATATTTAACGGCAATAGCCGCCTCTTTAGTTGTGAAAATCTGCTAATAAATATATGTCTGAAAATGCGATTTCTATAAATACCCCTTTTAACGAGTTTTAAAATTATCACAGATAAATCTTGTTTCTTCCATTGGAAAAATACGAATCATAATACCTTTCAGCAGCTTCGCTGCCTCAAAACGTGACAGAATAATCACCATTTTATTCCCTGGAAAAGGAAGATAGTCAATTGAATCCACATCCTCTTTCACATTAACTAAAGTCGCTTTCGGTGGGTTGATATCCACGGTCTTGCCAATCATCTCCGTGAGGGAGATTGCGGAAGCGCCCATCATTTGATTCATGACCTCGGACACACAGGACAAATGCATTTCATTTAGTTCTCCAGGAGATGCAACTCCTGTCCCGCCCATCATCAAATCCATAATTACCTTCACGTCATTTTCCTTTAGCATCAGAAGATTATTCCCATGAAAATCATCCTTATAATCTATCTGAACTGTTACGCTTCCCATACCGAACGCTGTCAGTATATTTTTAATATCAGCGCTGTTGACAACCTTCACAGAGGGCAGACTGACACTAATCTTCTTTCCAGTCAATGTATTTAAAGAAGTAGCGGAATGTGACATACAAATATGTGCGGCCTCCGCCATTTTATCCTGATCTAATGGTGATAATTGTTCCATACGTTCGCTGCATCCCTCTTAAAATAATTACTTTTCCCGATAGTATTCCTTCTACATTACTATACTCTATTTCGGGTACTTCACGCAACATCTTATTGAAAAATGTAGCTTAAAATTATTTCTTTTTTACTCTGCCTCTCTAAGTCTCTCCACAATTGACCGCTTCATAACAAAGTGGTAAGAAATAAGTGGAATAACTGCACCCAGCAAAAGAAACACGGGCATCACCACAAAGATTGGGATTACTGTCAAATGGTAGCTAAAAAACCAGAACATCCCTTCCAGAACACTGCTGGCAAGCGGTCCCATAACAATCGTCAAAATCAGGGTAATCACAATCGAGCTTCCCGCAAACACCATGCCCTCCGTAATCAGCATCTGATTGAGCTGTTTCCCCGTCATGCCCACGGACTGCAGCACCGCGAACTCCCGCTTTCTCGCCATAATACCCGTGAGGATCGCGTT
Source organism: Lachnospiraceae bacterium UBA7060 (assembly GCA_002493835.1). Classification (GTDB taxonomy): domain Bacteria; phylum Bacillota; class Clostridia; order Lachnospirales; family Lachnospiraceae; genus UBA3282. The sequence goes on from DLAA01000090.1 coordinate 29,389, forward strand.
CAGAAAGTTAAGGATACCCACTAGACCGACGATCAGTGCTGCGCCGCTGCCCACCATCATGAACATATCACGAAAACCATAAAAGTCTTCCTCATAAGTCTTCCTGCTCTCATAGTCGTACATGGAATCATCTCCGCCGGCAAAGTCATGCATCCACTGTTCCACCGTATCCACCTGGCCATCCTCGCAGTCGAAAGCGTAGTAGAGCACATCTGACGTACCGGAATCCCGTATAAAGGTGTCCGCACCCATCACGAACTCATCCTCCCCGTAATAGCGATAGGTGAGCGTTCCCGGCACTTCCACCAACGCCGCCACCTCGTATACCTTGTCCTCATACACCTTAGCTCTGTCGCGCCACGGCTTATCACTGAGATCTAGATCTTCGTCCTCTCCATATATCTCACCAGTCACCGGATTATAATACTCGTACTCTTTCACATAGCGGATGGTAATCCGATCTCCCAGCTTTGCCCAATGGGAATCCTCATGGATATTGCCGTAATCGTCCGCACTGTAAACTGCCGCCACATAGTTGCCACCATCTTTCAATTTACTGAGGTCGCCTTCCAGAAGATTCAGCTTATCCAGCACAAAATCCTCCATCCCGTAAAGCTGCACACTCTCGGCGTACAAATCGCCCACTTTTTCGCTTAGCTCCACGTACCGATCTACCATCTCCGGGCTGTTCCATTTTCCCTGTGCCTTCCGCATCCACTCCTCTGTGATAAACTCCTGCGCATCAAAGGTTTTCTTGTAGGTCCTGCCGCCCTTCACACCATCCAACGCCTCGATCTGCGTAATCGTCTCCTCCGGAAAAGGCGTCGGGTCGAAATTGCTCGTTTGAAAGTATCCAGCGTTCGCTACGATAAAATCCACGAACACCTGATTCAGATACTTATCCATATCAAAACCATTCGCCAGGATAAAGGTGATATTTAACACCACCACTGCAAAGGACATGGAAATCACCGTAATCACGGTCTTGCTCTTGTTTCTTCCCAGATTGGCCATCGCCATGCGGAAGATGGACGCACCCTTTTGCGGTGTCCGCGATGAAAAACGCCTGTTTTTGGCGTTTTTCCGGGTGAAACCTAGAAGTTCTCCGCGAAACAGCCTCTGCTGTGAGCGGCTAGAACTTCTTTTCACCCTGTGCTTGCGAGTGTTAGAAGTTCTTCTCGCGCTGTTTACACGGTTTTCCGTGTAGCGCACCGCCTCTACAGGGGAAATTTTCGCCGCCATCCTGCGGGGCTTCCTGCAGGAAAGCCATACCGTCACCAGCGAAAACGCCGCCGCT
>DLAA01000138.1:0-8867 GCA_002493835.1 Lachnospiraceae bacterium UBA7060
ATCGCGCAGCGATTTTGTTCAATTCGGATTATTCAGAAGAAACATTAAATGAATTGAAGCAGGTCATGTTGGTATCGGAGCAGGACAGAGCTGATATTTCCATATATGGGAAAACGGGAATGGGAAAAGCCGAGGCAAAAGTTGTTGATGCATGGTTTACAGGATTTGCGGAAGGTGCAGAAGGAAAAATATTCTTTTGTGTGCATCTTGGGAGGACAGATGGCATGAATGTATCCAGTCCGCTGGCAAAGGAGATAGCAATTCAAATTGTGTCGGATTATTATGGTCGGTAACGTTTCGTAACGAAAGAAAGAGGTTTTATGAAGAAAAAAATAAAACGGTTATTTATACTATTATTGCTGTTTGCAATTTTAATAGTGTGTTATTCCCATTACATTGAACCTGAAAGGCTGATTGTGAAAGAAATTACAGTCGAAACAAATATGGACATAGAAACATGCAGGATAGTATTTTTTACAGATACACATTTTGGGGTATTATATGATGAAAAACATATAGAAAGAATTGTGGAAATGATTAATAGACGGGATGCGGATATTGTAATTTTCGGTGGAGATCTGCTTGATAATTATGCACGAGATAAAGAAAGGTTGGATTTACAATATTTGCAGGAGGAATTAAGCAGAATAGAGGCAAAAATAGGAAAGTATGCAGTATTTGGGAATCATGATTATGGAGGTGGCGCAATTCGGATCTATGAAACTTTTATGAATGACTGTGGATTTCAAGTATTAGATGATGAAGCTGTATTTTTGGAAGAATTTAATATTGAGATAATCGGATTTGATGATTACCTGTTAGGGCAGACAGAAGAGGATTTTTATCGTATTCAAAGTGATGAATTTCACTTTATAGTAACACATGAACCTGTTATTTCAAAAATGATAGAAGACTCTGGTGAAAGCTTTATATTATCAGGACATACACATGGAGGACAAGTAGCTGTTCCGTTTTTTACAAAAAAATTGCTTTCCAACGGTTCAGATCAATTTGTAAAAGGTTTTTATGTCATGAATAGTACGGCAACAGATACCTCTGCTCAAATGTATGTCAGCAGTGGTATTGGACTGACAAAGTATCCGTTCCGTTTATTTAATATTCCGGAGATTATAGAGATAAATCTTATGAGAAAAGAATAAGGAGCCGTCTGCTCCTTATTCCTGGTAAGCATTCCATAGCTCTAAATCAGAAAGAATAGAAAAAGTAAGTTCTGTGGCAAGAGGACCTGAAGCAAGTTCTTCACTCTGGATATTTGTAGCAAAGAAGTAGATGTGGTTGTCCTGTTCTATATATCCAATGAACCAGCCGGAAGTATTTTGTCCGTTCACTTCTTCTGTGCCTGTCTTTCCGGAAATAGTGCCTTGTTCCGTAGAATAAAGGCAGATTGAATCTTTTACGGCTTTGATATTTTCCGGTGAAAATCCCAACTGGTTGTAATACAGTTTCTTTAGTATTTCAACCTGTTCAACAGGTGATATTTTGAGTGGTGAATTAATCCAGTAAGAAGATGTATCGCCTTCAATGTACTGATTGCCGTAGCCTATTTCTTGAACATACTTCTTTATGGATGACAGGCTGACTTGTTGGTCAAGTTCATGGAAATACCATGTGACGGAATTTTGCATGGCAGTTTCTAAGGTCTGATCAGTGTTCCATAAGTCATATCTATAATTTTGCCCATTCCAAGGAATCAGTGATTGTTCAGGCGTAATAATCCCGGTTTCCAGACCGAATAAAGCACTGTATATTTTAAAGGTGGAAGCTGGGGAAATACGTGTAGTGGCATACTCTTTATTATAAATCTGCCATGAATCTTCGGTTGCATCATATAACACAAAGCTGCCGTTATAATCCTCAAAAATATCTCTTAAATCAATATATGTAATAGTACGGTTATTTTCATTAAAGTAATAGCGGTTGTTTTCCGCAGCCTGTATGGACAGGAGCGGAGCAGTTCCTAACAGAAAAAACGCAATCATGATATACGCAAAGGCACTATGTAATTTTTCCCTGAAAGAAACCGGCTGATAATTTGCGATGTTAATAATGCGTTTTTGCATTTGTTTCATGCTCCCGCTGATTCCGGTTGCAAAAGGAAATGGTGTAAGCGACACCTTTTCTGTAAAGTTGATCAAAGTATTTCCATAATCTTCATAAGCATCTTCATCCAGCAGCTTTAATACGGAAGTGTCACAGGCAACTTCCCTGTCGTTTTTCATTTCTTTCAGTGAATACCATACAACTGGATTGAACCAATATAGTACACCGATTATGTTCATGAAATAATTGGCTAAAGCATCTTTATATTTATAATGCCCAAGCTCGTGCATCAGCATATACCTTATATCGTTTGCATTATAGTCTGAAATCAGATGAATCGGCAGGTAGATACATGGTTTAAATAATCCGACAATAACAGGCGATTTCAAAAATGCTGTACTGTAGACTGGAATAGGCTTTGTAATATGCATTTCATCTAAACAGTTATGATATAGTCTGCGTACAGCAGGATTCTGCAATGGCAGCGCAGAGTTTTTTATGCTGTTTAAGCGGAGCATTGATTTTATAATCAGCATGATCATTATAAAAATGCCAATATACCATAGAATACACAATATCAAACCAATTGCCCCGGGTGTCTTTCTGCTGACGGATATACTGAAGTCGTTCATCCAATTTGCAGTATTGGACTGACTGAGGGCAGTAGTTTCTCCTATAACTGTTACGATAGAGGATGAGGCTGTACTTTTAAAGTTTCCAAACCACGAGAAAATCTGCAGGAATTGGACTGGGTGAACTGGAATAAAAGGGATAGTCAATAATCCAAGCAGCAGGAACCATAAATTGTAATGCATCCGATTAGTCAGGTTATTCTTTAGCAAATGTTTGACGAGCAGCAGTATTCCGATAATAATACTGATAAAAATATTGCATAATAAAAATCGAATCATAAAATCTGCCATATAAATCCCCCACTTTTCTAGTTTTTGGAAAGAAGAGAACGGAGTTCATTTATTTCAGCTTCGGATAGTTTGTCATTGTCAATATAGGCAGACAACATAGCAGTAATATTGCCGTCATAAAAACGGTTGAGGAAGGTATTGCTTTCCTGCCCTATATACTCTGTTTCATCTACTAATGGTGTATATACAAATACTCGGCTTTGTTTTTCATAAGAAAGCGCTCCTTTTGTTACTAAGCGTTTTATCAATGTCTGTATTGTTTTGGGACTCCATGGTGTAGTTTTAACCAAACGATCTGTTATTTCATTCGTGCTAATTGGAGCATGCTTCCATACAATTTTCATGACTTCAAATTCAGCTTCGGAAATCTGGGGTAGTGGTTTCATAGTATATTCCTCCTTAAATCTTACAGATGTAATAAAAACAGTATAAGATATATTGTAAATGTTGTCAATCATTGTTGACTCCATATCGGAATACATAAGATAAATATAACTCAGTACAGTTTTTATTGTCTGTATAGTGGGGTTAAATATGCCAGAATAATGAGGTGGAGATATTGGCAGGGCATGTAGGGAGTGACCATATCCATCTGTTAGCATCGGTACCGCCGCATTTGTCAGCAAGTAAACTGGTGCAGTATATAAAAGGAAATACATTTAGGAGCAAGCCATCGCTTTTCTTCATCTGTTTCAGGAATGTCAATTTTTTCGATTGTTATTTTTCACGGGGTGGGATTCTGCTGCCTTCGGCATTGTGCAACAATTTTTTCAATTTTTCAATTTCTTCAGCAGAAAGTTTTTTCCTGCGCAGCAGTGCAGCAAACAACTTGTCCGCAGAATCATCATAACTTTTAATACAGAATCAAAAAGTGACAGCCCCGCAAGGGTGTAGTCCCAATTTTCGGGAAGTGACAGCATTTGAGATAAAAGCTTGGACTTAAAATCTCACTTGTTTATGCTTGAAAGGATGATTGTATGAATATGCGAAAAGGATTTATGCGAAGATGAAGAGGAGAATAGAGGTGATGTAAAAAATAGTTTCACTAAATAATGATGATTGATTGCTCTTTCAAGAAGATTGGGATAAAATATTAAGCATATATAGTAGAAACACTATATGCTGTATTAAGAGAATTTGAATGGGGATGATAGAATGGGAGAGACTATACTTAAAAAGAAAGATATCGAGGAACTGGAAAAATTAGTACAAATAGCTAAGGAGCAAGGGAATAATATAAATTTAAATTTAGTATATATGACAATGGATTCAGAAAAAATAGATTTTACAGAAGTAATGAAATATTTTAATGACAGGGGAATTTCGATGATAGAAGGAGATGTCGAACCAGATATTACGGCATATTCGTGTGAAGGAGAAAAAATTAGACCTTTTGATCCGGCTAAAATCAGCATCACTATGAAGCCAATGACATTAGATGCATTGATAAAGAGAATTAAAAATGAAGAAATTGAATTTGATACTTCATTTCAGAGAAAGGCTGGACTATGGAGTAAGAGACAGAAAAGTCAATTACTGGAATCGATCTTTTTGCGGATTCCTCTACCTGCTTTTTATTTTGATGCTACAGATGAAGATAAATGGTTAGTTATTGATGGATTACAAAGAGTATCAACTTTAAGGGAATTTGCTGTGGATAAAAGCTTGAAATTACAGGAATTGGAATTCTTTCCAGAATTAAATAAATGTAGTTATGATAGATTGCCGCGAACGTTTCAAAGAAGAATTGATGAGACAGTTATAAATGTATATTTGGTTAATCCATCCACACCTGAGAACGTAAAATTTAATATATTTAAAAGGATCAATACAGGAGGGTTAACCCTTGAGCCGCAAGAAATAAGAAACGCTTTATTTCAAGGACAGGCAACAGATTTTTTACAGAAATGTGCAAAAATGGAATGTTTTATTAAAGCAACGGCAGGAAGCATAAAATGTGAGAGAATGCTTGATAGAGAATTTATTCTTCGATATGTTGCCTTTTGTTACTTGGATTTGGAATTATACAATGGAAATATAGATGAATTTCTGAACGAAGGAATGAAATTTTTAAACCATGCTGATATAAGTGAAATAAAAAAGATACAAAATGAATTTGTTTTTGTTATGAATGCTATGTTTGCAGTTATGGGAAATAATAGCTTTAGAAAAATATGTGTGGATGGGAGACGTAGACCAATCAATAAGGTGATTTTTGAATCGTGGTGTTATGTATTCAGAACACTATCATCAAGTAATGTAGTACAGTTAATAAAGGAAAGATGTGAAGTGCAAAAGGAATATATGCTGTTATGTGAATCGCAGGAATATTTATATTTATTAAAAGTTCCAGATAAAAAGGCATTATATGCACGTATTAGAGCAGTTAAAGAATTGGTTCACAAATTTATTTAAGGAGAAAAAATGATTAAAAATATTACTTTGAAAAATTTTAAATGTTTTGAAAATATGAGTGTTGAATGTCGAGAATTGAATTTATTTACTGGTGTTAATGGCATGGGGAAATCTACTTTAATTCAGGCAGTGTTATTATTACGTCAAACATATGAAAAATATAATTCTTCTAATTGGCATAGGCTTGTTTTGAATGGTCATTATACTAACTTAGGAACAATGAAAGATACTGCATATTGGTATAGAGTAGGAGATGATATACAAATTTCAATACTTGAAGATGAATTAATGTGGAATTGTACTTGGAATGAAAGAAAAGTACATTTATTATTGGCGGAGGATGATAAGAATCGTAACGAAAGATGTACATTAATGGGAAGCGGATTTGAATACATATCAGCGGAAAGATTAGGACCAAGGCGATATTATGATAATTTAGGGAATGAGGAATATCAAACATTTCAAATAGGAACGCGTGGTGAGAAGGCGGTAGCATTATTAAACGATATAGGCAGTGATTTTAAAATATATAAGAATATGAGACATTTCTCAGAGAGCAGTGAGCGTTTTGACTTACAAGTAAATGCATGGATGTCAGAGATTTCGCCAGGAGTAAAAATTAATGCGATACCATATTTTGAAGTTAATTTAATGGGGTTACGTTATGCTGTAAGCAGTTCAATGGGAGAAGAAAGTGTAAATGCCTTAAATATGGGATTTGGAGTTTCATATGTTCTGCCTGTGATTATTGCATTGCTGAAAGCACGTAAAGGAGATTTGCTTATTCTCGAAAATCCAGAAGCTCATTTACATCCGAGGGGCCAAAGAAAAATAGGGGAATTGGTTGCATTGGCTGCGGCAAATGGGGTTCAAATTATTATGGAAACTCATAGTGATCATATTTTAAATGGAATAAGATTGACAGTAAAGCAAAAGCATATTTTACCTAATCAGATTAAGGTAAATTATTTTTATCAATATATAGATAATCATGGTGTGCCAAAACATGATAAATCATCACCAGAAATATTGGAAGATGGAAGTTTGTCGAATTGGCCGGATGGATTTTTTGATGAGTGGGATAAAGCAATTGATGAACTATTTTAAGAGGAGTTTAAATGATATTTAATGAGATTTCTTTAAAACAACAAGTTTCTAAATGTCAAATAAAAGAACAATTTTCGATATTTTTAAAAATGTGTCAAGAATTGAAACACATAAATAATGATAATAATTTTTATTATTCTGATGAGTTAATGTTTGAGAAAATTTCTGAAGAGTACACAGTGCATGATTGGCTGAAGGATCAAAGTGTTCCTCAAAAAGATAGACAGTTTTTTAGAACATTAGTACAACGAGGGCATAGAATACAGCTAGAAGACTTCTTGGAAAGTGAGCTAATTGTAGAAATGGAAAACGGACAAACTATTTCAGCAAAAGGTGGGCTAATGGCTTTTGAATGGGATAGTTACATAGTAAGTTTTTTATCATCAGAAGTATGGAAAAATGAGTGGATGGAAGGAAAATATCTTTCTCTTAGTTCTGAAGATAAAGTAGTAAAAGTAAGAAATTGTGGAATGTTGGAGCATGTGAATAGAATTGTTGAAGGTGAGAGGAAAAAGCAACAATTAATTATTTCTTCTGGATTGGAATTATGGGAAAAAAGAAAACAATTATATCCACATTTGATATTTTGTGAAAGTGTGAAAAAGCAATTAGAGGAGGCACGTGTTTCAATACAAATACAAATGATTATGAAAAGAATACAAATATTAGAGGATTATTTTGCAACATACGATGGAGAATTCGATAAAAATAAGGTTGGATTTGGATGTAGAAATGAATCTGAGTCTGTTAAAAATGATTGTGATATGAACGAGCATAGAAAATTTCTAACACCCTTTGGAAAAGAAGAATTTTTTTACTGGCATATAAGTTTTGCAGGAAATTATCCAGGAAGGATACATTTTATTCCAGATGCAGAGCATAAAGTAGGAATTATTGGATATATAGGTAAGCATTTGCCAACAAAAAAATTTTCAACCATTTAATGCAGGTCTGTATTCAAAGACCGCCGAGAATTGTCTGATTCCCTTTTGAAGCAACTGGAGGAAGTTTTTTATATTTATTGATTGTTATTGCTTTTGCGAGAACTGACTGGAGATGGCATACTGATGTAAGAAAGGAGCCACTATGCAATACACATGGAATGATATAGAACAGCATATCGCGGCCTGCAGCCAATGCCCGCTCGGCCAGACCAGAAACCTGCCTGTCATGGGCCGCGGAAGCCACGAGGCGGATATCATGCTGATCGCTGAAGCGCCCGGCGCACAGGAAGACCAGCAGGGGATTCCTTTTGTGGGGCGCTCAGGGGAAATGTTGGACAAGCTGTTTCGTGAGTGTGGTCTGAGCAGAGAAGAAGTATACATTACCAATATTTTAAAATGCCATCCGCCGGGCAACCGTGATCCAAGGGATGAGGAAAAGGAGGCATGCTTTCCCTATCTGAAATATGAGACATTTCTGTTAAAGCCAGGCATTATTGTCTGTTTGGGTCGTGTTGCCGCGCAGCGGATTATTTCGCCGGATTTTAAAATTACCAGACAGCATGGCACTTGGACATATCGGAGAAATTGTGCGTTGACGGCGACATATCATCCCTCGGCAATACTTAGAGATCCTTCCAAATATGAAGGAGTCAAACATGATTTTTTAGAAATTGTCAGCAAGCGATCTGAGCTGAGCAAAACAAAATGTTATGTAAACTTGTGATTTGAAATGAAAATTATGAAAATTTATGGATGCAAAATATGCCATAAAAACAACAATGTACACCAGAAGTCTTTCGTTTTAATCCGATTTCCAATATAATAGTGCAGATACTTTTTCGGTCAGCGTCACATAGGAGGAGGCAGAACGTATGAAGACAAAGAAACTCAGCATTGCATCGCAGCTTTTTCTCTTTATTTTGGGCTCGGCCGTCATCGTGGCATTGATTGTGGGGAGCGTGGCCTATTCGAATATGGGCAATTTTCTGCAGAAGAAATGCAAGGATGACGTGATGGAAATTGCGGTGATTGCCGCGGAAAATGTGGACGGAGAAATATTTGCGAAGGCCATGGAGGGCGATGAGGCGGCGCTTTCGACGGTGAAGGATAGTCTGAGTTTCTTTCTAGTTGGTGATTCAGTCACTTATGTCTATACGCTGATGCCAAAAGACGCGGACTGGTTTCAGTTTGTGGTGGATACAGACCCGGATGACCCGGGAGAATACGCGGAGGATTACGAGGCGCAGGATGCTATGTTTGAGGCGATGCAGGGGAGATCTTCCGTGACGAAAGACCCTTTTACAGACGAGTGGGGTACCTTCTACAGCGGTTATGCGCCGGTTTCTCAAGGCGGTAAGGTGCTGGGCATTGTGGCGGTGGACTATGAGGCATCCTCCATACAGACTTCGCTGAACAG
>DLAA01000138.1:9221-52712 GCA_002493835.1 Lachnospiraceae bacterium UBA7060
TGGTGGCGGTCAGGATGCGCCGCAATTTTATCAAGGTCAATGATAAGATTTTGGAGGTTGCTTCCGATGACGGTGATCTGACGAAAGTGTTAAACATCACCTCCGGGGATGAGCTGGAAGTGATCGGAAACAGTTTAAACCGTCTTTTGGAGAAGACGGGAAATACGGTCAGGGAGATCAAGGGCGGAACTGACAGCATAGAGACAGAGATGAGTCATATCAACACGCATGTGTCGGGAGCGGCCGCGCAGGTGACCGGCATCAACGACACCATACACTCCATGGTGGCGGCCTCCGAGCAGATTGCGGCGTCTGTCGGGACAGTCAGCGAACAAGTAGAGTTTGTGTACAGAGATATGCAGAATATCGTTGAAGTTGTCGCGGACAATACGATCGGCCTGCAGGAGATCAACACGTCCTCCACAGAGTTGAACGATACGGCGCAGAATTCCTATGCGGGTATCGGGAAAAATGTGGAGATGATGTCGAGGATGCTGCAGGAGGAAAAGAAGAGAGCCGAGGCGGTGCTTAAGATTAAGGAGCTTTCGGAGACGATATTGGGGATTTCCGGGCAGACCAATCTGCTGGCGCTGAATGCGTCTATTGAGGCGGCAAGAGCCGGAGAGGCAGGGAAAGGCTTTGCCGTGGTGGCAGGAGAGATCGGCGTGCTGGCAGGCAATACCAATGAGGCTGCCAATGAAATTCAGAAAATGAGCAAAGAGGTGGTGGAAGCCATTCAGGGGCTTGGCGCGCTGGCAGATAAGATGCTGCATTTTCTGGAGAATGAAATTTCCGGGGATTATCAGAAATTCGGCGGTCTTTCCCATGGATTTGCACAAAAATCCGATGAGATCAGGGGATCCATGGAGCAGCTTTTGAAAAATATGGAAGAGTATGCAGGAGTGCTTCAAAAGATTAGAATGGCTATGGAATCCGTCGGAGGTGCCTCGGAGGAAAACAACGCGGAGATTATCCAGCTTTCAGAGCGTCTTGAGGCCATAGACGCGGAGATGAAGAGTATAGAGACTACTGTGGAAGATACGTTTTCCGCAATTTCAGGGATGAACCGCGAACTGAGCGGTTACCGGGTATAGTGCAGACATTTTCTTTTCACTGCTTTGGGTTTATTATCTGGTCAAATCCTGCACCCATTTGTATTTCCTGAAACGTGCCATAACCCAGGGGATTTTGCCCACCTCGTCCAGACAGGTACAGGCGTAAACCGCTAAGGGAGACCAGTGCAGGACAAAGGCCCCGATAAGAGCCAGGGGAATGGCGATGAACCACATACAGACGATCAGACTGTATAGGTCAAAGATGGTATCGCCGCCTCCGTCCAGGACACCATTGATGGTGACGGTGTTTATGCACCGCCCGATCATATAGAAGGCCATGATTACCATCATTCCTGTAAGATATTGTTGTGCTTGGTCTGTCAGAATCACCATATGTAGAATAAATGGCGTCACCGCGAGCACAAGCGCGGTTGACATAAAACCTATGCCATAGGAAATATTTTTCAGCTTGATGCCATATGCTTTGCCTAGGCTTAAGCGCCCAGCCCCGAGTTCATTTCCAACTATGATTCCCGCCGCGCTGCCAATGCCGTTGCACATACAGCAGATCAGATCACGGACAACCGCCGCTACAGAGTTTGCCGCTGCAGCGTCCGCGCCCATGTGTCCCATAATCGCAGTGTAGGAAGTAAAGCCGATTCCCCAGCATAAGGAACCGCCAAGGAGAGGCAGGCACTGTCTCAAAAAATCTGCTTTTAACTGCTTTGCCTGTTGTAGAAATCTGCCAAATACTGGGTGGATATAGGAACTTTGCGATGATACGGCGATGCAGAGGGAAAGCTCCACAATACGGGAAATCGTGGTGGCGAGCGCAGCGCCTTTCGCCTGCATCCGTGGTGCACCAAGCAGTCCAAATATGAATACGGCGTTCAAGGTTATATTTAGGACAACGGCACAGGAACTAATAACTGCTCCAGGTTTTACGTGGTCCGACACTTTCATCATGGTGAGATAACATTGAGATATTCCCGTGAGCAGGTAGGACCAGCCTGCTATACGCAGATAGGAGCTTCCTATGGCGATCAGGGAGGTATCGCTCGCGAAAATATGCATAAGTTGTCCCGGCATCAGTTCGCATGCCAGAAAAAATAGAATGGATATGATGCCGCAAAACCGGAGAATCATATTAAAAATATCTTCCAGTGTCTGCCTATCGCCTTTTCCCCAATACTGGGCGCCGAGAATAGCCCCGGCTGCAGTTATGGCGCCAAGGAACATATTCTGGACAAACTGGATCTGGGTTGCCAGGGAGACGGCTGTCATCTCATCCTGCGCAATCTTGCCCAGCATCAAGGCATCGCCCGCGGCGACTGCCGCCAGCATCAGGCTTTGCAGCATGATGGGCAGGGCAAGTCTCGTCAGATTTTTGTAAAATTCTTTTTGATCAATCAATACTTTTGTCTCTTTTTCTCTCATGATAACCTACACTTCAATGATTTTTATGCCGGTCAACAGCACATCATTACAAACGGACTGTGCTGCGTCCAGGCGTATTATTGTTAAGATATCATATTGTCAGAGATAAGAAAAGCCTTTTTTCCTGTTAATTGCTTCGCGATTCTTTTTTTTAATATTTCACAATGATGGCTTCTGCGGATGTTATAATATAAGGAAATGAGCATAAAAGAGGGGGAGCCCATGAGAAAGGTCGTAAAAAATGTCATACTTGTCTTGTTGATTTTAACCTTTTTAACCTTAAGCTTTTCTACCGTTCTTTTGTCGTATCTTTACTTTTTTGCTTCCGATGATAAGCCGCTTTCGGGGGAGTGGATAGCAGAGCTGGACATGACGGAACATGCTGTTTTCACTGCGCTTGGCTGGCTGCAGGAGATAGAAGCCGTCTCCATATCCCAGGAAGAGATGGAAACTTATATGCAGAATTTGACAATCCAGATCAATTTAACTTTGGAACAGACTGCTCAGGCTGGAGGTACATTTCAGTGTAGTGTCGTGCCGGAAAGCTATGACTCATGCAGTCAAGCTGCCTACGAGGCTTTTGCCAGGGCATTTCAGGAACTTTTGGCCAGAAGGCTTCTGATGGCAGGCTACTTAGGCAGCACGGACGAGGACGCTATTGAGGCGCTTGTGACAGAAACCTTTGGGATGTCCACAGTCTCCTATTTGATGTCCTGTGCACCTGCTTTGCTGCCATCTCTGGAAGAGCTGCAGGCACAGTATGAGGGCAATGGCACCTATGAGACGGCGGAGAATATTCTGACTTGGCAGTTTGGAAATGACGGGGATGGCATGACAAGAGCGGAATATTATATTAAAAACGACATTCATTTGATATTGACTGAAGAAGTCAGCCCTGGTGGTGATGATCTCCAGGATGAATATTATCCCGTGATTTATACTTTAAAGAACGCACAGGATTGAGCGGGAAGGGAGAGAGTATGAAATTTAATAGGTATAAAATAAGTTTTTTATTGCTGCCAGCAATTTTGATCTGTCTCATTTTGCCTGTACATGTAGATGCCAGTTATGAAATTGTGGGTAGCTGCCGGGCGCAGACAGATACCGGAGATACAGGCACGGTGAAAACACTGGATTATGGATATCATTACAATACATATTATTCTCTGCGGGATATTGCCATGCTGCTTGCGGATACGGATAAGGCTTTCTCGCTGGATATTACAGGGAATGCCGTATTTCTGAATCCGGGAGATAGTTATGCGCCTGTGGGTGTGGAAAATACTTCCTGGGAAGACAGTGAAAACCCAGATATTGCCCTGCGGCGGAACGAATTTAAAGTGAATGACCAGACGGTGTTTTATTTTACGATGCTTATGAAGCTGCCCTCCGGCGATTACGACTGCTTTATGATGGCAGCAGATTTGGCTATGATTTTGGATATGAATATCACTGTTCCCGAAGAGGATTCTCTGCAGATTCATACGCAGGAGCCTTTTTCTGTCTCTCCTGTGTCTCTGGAACAGGCTGGCTATTTTTATGGAGTCAACAGTGTGTTGGTGGGGGATGCCACGGCTGGGGAAATCTATTATCAGTATCAATCCGATATCTCTTACCCAATAGCCAGCACTTCCAAACTTATGACCTGTCTTTTGACCATGGATGCCGTTTCAGCAGGACAGCTCGCCCTTGATGAGTCTGTCACGATCTCTGACGAGGTTCAGGCCTTATCCCAATCGGGCGACGGGGTGATCCCGATGGAAGCGGGAACACAGATCACCGTGCAGGAGCTTTTGGTGGGTGCCCTTTTGCCCTCCAGCAACGAATGTGCACTGTGTCTTGCGGAAGCGATCGCCGGTTCGGAGGAAGTGTTCGTCGAAATGATGAATCAGAAAGCACAGGATTTGGGACTTTCCCAAACTGTGTTTTTCAACTGCAATGGTCTGCCTGTCTACACGGAAGATGCTATTCCGGCAAAGCGTCAGAACAGCATGAGCGCGGAGGATATGTTCCGCCTGGTCTCACACCTTTTGAAAGTATATCCGCAGATTACTGACATTACCTCCATGGAGGAAGCTGTCTTGGATTCTATTGGCTTCGAAGCGAAAAATACCAACCCACTTTTGCGCAATCTGCCGGAAGTGACTGGACTGAAGACGGGGACTACCAACAGGGCGGGCGCCTGTCTGGTCACATCCTTGAAGGCGGGTGACGGAGCTATGGCGCACGATCTGGTGGTGGTTGTCCTGGGCACTGAGGATTCTATTGAGAGGGGGCGCGTTTCGGGACTGTTGGCAAGATATGCCCTGGATGTTTTTGATACTGGCACAAAAGAACAGGAACCTGGGGCAGACGCTCAGGTTCCTGATAAACTGCCGACGCACGCAGAGGCGGCGGTGGGCTGGGTGATACGGACGGTGAGAGAACGTTGAACAAGGGCAGAATTTTTGGAGCTGCAGTCAGGGATTACATTTTTTGCAAGGCACATATCCCTGTGCGATAATGCTGTCCCGGCTTTCGGAGCTGTCTTGTCTGTTTGTGGTGGGCAGAAAACTGCAGGTTGGCCTGTGAAATTTTTTGGTCTTGACATTCAGTACGTAGGTTAGTTCGTTTGTAACCGCAGGGGCGCTCTCCTGCGGTTTTTCCACTGCAGCGGGGGCACTTTCCTCTTTCTGCGGCTGCGCGGCCGAGGAAGTTGACTGTTCGGAGGCATCAGACGTTGTTGTCTGCGCCGATGTAGTCGGAGCAGCCTTTGTGGTCTGCTTTGTAGAAGATGCCGCACTGCCGGTGGGCTCTCCGGCCTTCCAGCTATCGGAGGATGGCACGTTGAAGGATAGAGATTTGCCGTCCGTGGAAGCGATAATGGTGCCCTGCTCGTCTGTCCGGTATACTTTGACACCGTTTGTTCGGAGCGTATTCAGCGTTTCCGCGTGGGGATGGCCGTAGGAATTGCCTTCCTCACAGCTGATCACTGCATAGTCGGGGTCCACAGCCTGAAGGAAGTCTGCAGAAGTAGAATACTTGCTGCCATGGTGGCCGACTTTATATACGTCTGCCGAGAGAGCAGTCGCATCTACATTTTTCAGAATATCCTTTTCCGCTTCTTCACCGGCGTCCCCCGTGAACAGGAACGTGCGGCTCCCGTTTTTCAGCGACAAGGCGATGGAAGAATCGTTGGGATTATCGTACTCTTTGTTTGGAGCCAGGATGGTTATCGTGGCGGTGCCCAGAGAATATGTGGAGTTGACTTTCGGGGTCAAAGCCTTGAGGCGTTTATCATCCAAAGACTGGATCAGTTTTTGATAGGCTTTGTTGTCCCTTTCAAAGTTGGAGACAAACACTTTGGAGATATCAAATTTTGTAATAATTACGGGAGCACCGCCAATATGGTCAGTGTCCGGATGAGTCAAAATCAGGTAATCCAGCTGGGTTATCTTTTGTTTTTGCAGGTAATTCTGGATGGCCGTGCCCTTGGAGTCATCTCCCGTATCGATCAGCATGGCGTGGCCGCCGCAGACCACAAGAGTAGAATCCCCCTGTCCCACGTCGAGAAAATGCACTTCCATTTTGTCGGGATTGGCAGCCAAAACCGGTACCGGAACGGACAGGATGCCGCCGAGCAGAATGGATACGGCCAATGCTAGATACAGAAATTTTTGATAGATTTTTTTCATAAGAAATTCCCCTTTCCGCATGATATCATGATTCTGTTTTGCAGAATCGTAAAATGAAAAAGTATGAAGATGTTTTTGTTGTGGGATTCTTTTAGTATAGCATATTTTCAGATGGACAGCATAAGAATTTTGGTTAGATATGTGAAATGCTGTGGGTTTCTCAACTGGCGGATGTCTATTGTAAATCGTCTTTGAACGTGGTAAACTATTTAATAACCATACAACAAATTTGCCCATAACATAAAGGAAGTGATGCAAATGACGTTAAACAAAATGTGCAAGCAACTATTAACCCTGCTTCTTATCGTATTCCTGCTACCACTCAATGCGGAAGCGACTACAACAACTGAATACAAGACAGACACTCTGACATGTTACCTGGAAAGATTGTATTATGAGTTTGAGCTGGACAATTCAACAGACAACAAGATTGAGTTCGTCAACTACAAATACACTGGCGAAGCCAATTACAAGATTTTAATAGAAATGGCGGACACAAATTCAAAGTTTACAGATCTAAAAACCGGAAAATACAGAAGTGGACAAATACCGGCGACTTTTCATTGCGCATTATATAAACCATCAAACAACGGATGGATAATAGACAGAGATGGGATTAGTTATACCATAGACATAACATTTGTAGATTCTGCAAACAAACATATTCAGGGAACTATGACAGCACAGTTCGGTACAAAAGGCAAGAGCGGACATTTCATAGGATTCTCGATGTCATCTGGAATATTTGACTTTACAGTAGGCGGAAATAACAGTGCCACTATAGAAAAGAACAACACAACAGGCAATAGCGATACTACAGATTCGTCTACATTTAAGATGGTGACCTGCCCAGCCTGTAATGGCAAAGGAGTATGCCAAAACTGCAATGGAACAGGTATAGAACAAAACAGTTTGTCGGATAAGCAAAAAAAATCAGACAGTTTGTCGGATGAGCTAAAAAAATTAGATGAACAGATCAGCACAGAAATAGATAACAGCAAAATTATACTACAAAAATATGACAACACAGCAGGCGGAAAGCAATTAATATCGTTGAGTACACTCGGTAAGACAGCATCTGAGATGAATTCGGCCAACGATAATAAAAAAGATGCAAACAGCAATCAGATCTGTTCAGTATGCAGCGGTACCAAAGTATGTCCGACGTGCAATGGAACAGGTACCATAGCAGAAAAAACTGAGCAAAGCTTTAATACAAACAAAGACAGCAGCATCTCTCTCGAAAATACAGTGCCAAATAAAAGCGATACTACTGTAACATCAAAATCCAGCGTACACTGTACATATTGCAATGATCATGGTGATTGTCCTACATGCGGCGGTTTAGGCGGTTGTGATAACTGTACAGGTGATGGTATCATCGACTGCGACAGATGTTATAATGGAATCTGCTCAGAATGTGCAGGATATGGAACAATAGACCAGTACACGATAAACGGCGTCAAAACGAGAAAGTGCACATATTGTAACAACGGTTCATGCAAAAGCTGCAAGGGTTATGGATATAAGGATTGCCCAAAATGTGATCATGGAGAATGCCCAAAGTGCAAAGATACTTATATTTGCCCTTACTGTAAAGGCAAATGGAGTAACTAATACAATATTACCTTAACGTATTGTGCCGGCTGCAAACTCATTGTCCATTCCGTTTTTTACAGAACAAGCCTTATAATCGATACAAATCCAGCACAGAACATCGTCCCATCCTCTACACTAATCTGTTAACCTGTGGAAAGTTGTTTGAACATTTGACAGAGATAGACCGGACTTGCAAAGAGCGCATGGATCGATCGTATCTGAACCGAAATGGCGAAGCAGGAGGGCGTGACTGAATCCCTCAGAGCCGCTGACCAAATGGGATTGGATTTTGTGCCGCATGAATAGTACTCGCAACCGTGCGGGGGAAATAATACTGACTGAACTTGTATATGTTTAATTGAATGCCCGTTATCGGCTGTATGGCTGATAACGGGCATAAAGTTTACTTCTGCAGCTCAATAAACTTGTATTTTCCCCGCTCTTTGGTGCTTTTGATGAGATTTTAACCCACTCCTTTGGACGACAAAAAGTTTGAGGCATCTTGCTGATGAATTCAGAACTTCAGGAATTTGGGTTGCGAAGCTTGAAAATTTCTGATAATCTTGTGTTGTGCAACCGATTGCGCACTGCGCCTGCGGTGTGTGGGAAAGTGCAGAGTAAAATGAAATGACTGGGGCAGTCCAGATTGAAGTCTCAAACTTACTTTAGCCGCTGGCAGCTGCCCTGACGTGAGGGAGATAATGGAAGAAAGAAATCTGACAATTGGAGATATCGCGCAGGCGCTTGGCGTCTCCAAGACGACGGTATCCAGAGCCATATCCGGCAAGGGCAGGATAGGGGAGCAGACCAGAAGCAGAGTGCTGGACTATATAGAGGCGCATCACTACAGCCCAAATGTAGTGGCAAAAGGCCTGGCCCAGAATAAGACTTTTAATCTGGGGCTGGTTCTGCCCGGTGACTACAATATTGTGGAGCTTCCCTTTTTTCAGAAATGTATGATGGGCATCAGCCGGACTGCATCCGAGGCGGGATACGACGTCCTGATTTCCGTGGTCACAGCAGGGCAGATTGCCCAGCTTGAGCGGGCGGTGACAAACCGCAAGGTGGATGGCGTGATTCTCACAAGAACGCTGACGGACGATGTGCCGATGAGATATCTGGAGGAAAAAGGGGTGCCTTTTGTGGCAATCGGCAGTACTGACAATGAACGGGCTGTGCAGATCGACAATGATCATCGAAGTGCCTGCAGGGAACTGATGGGCAGGCTGCTGGACCGGGGGATTCGAAAATTTGCGCTGATCGGCGGCAGTGAGGGGTATGTGGTTACGAAAAACCGGCTGCTGGGTTTTCAGGAGGCCTTTGCAAAGAGGCTGGGCTGGGACGGCAGCAGACAGATATTTCTCAATATTGACAACGGTGCGGAGGCGGACAAGATTGTGGAGAGGCTTTTGGCCGAGCAGGTGGAGTGTATTGTGTGTATGGACGATTTTCTGTGTGACTGTGTGCTGAATGCCTTGCAGATCAGGCGGATTGTGCTGCCCAAGCAGGTGCAGGTGGCGTCTTTTTATGACAGTTCCCTGCTGGCAAACCGGATTCCCGGGATTACTTCCATCTATTTTGACGTGGAGGAACTCGGAAGAAAGGCCTGTGAGCTGCTTTTGCAGATGCTTGACGGGGAGCAGCCAAAAAGGAGGACACTGCTTGGATATGAGGTGCGCATGCGGGAGTCGATAAAATGAAACGATGAAAGTAAATGGGAGGGAATTCCCCGGGTTTGTGCGGCAGCTTTGTCTCATACGCGTATTGATCATGCTGCAGACAGCGACATGATTGGAAGGGTGAAAGAAAAAAAGAAAAGAAAAAAGTGGAAAGGATTAAAATGGTGCAAAATATGGGTGAAGTAGATGATGTAATTAAAATGTTGGATAATCTGGCACAAAGCGGCGTCAGCCGCATTAAAGTGGAAACCTCGGAGGAGGTCGCCAAGGGAGAGAAGCGGAAAGCGTATCATCATGGGCGTTGTGATGTGGGGAGTCCGTTTGCCACGGGAAAGCTGTTTGACGCGGAGGACCCGGACTGTGGGTAAGTATGGAAAGAAATGCGGTCAAGTAGACATGCCCAGTAAGGGGTATTTTACTTGACCAGAAGATGCTGGTATATTTGAAAAAATACATTGACAGATTCTGTGCAATTTGATATGATTTGACCATGAACAACCGATTGCGCAAAGTGAAATTAGACAAATACGACACTTCTGGCATATCGGAATGACGGCAAAATCTAAGAAAATGGAGGGCAGGGCACATGGATAAGTTTATTGTAAACATCATCCATCGTCCGGAGATGGTACCTGAGTACGCGGAAAAGGTGACCGGACACGGCAAGGAGGAGGATATCGGAAGGAAAGAGCTTCTGACAGAATCCCTCGATATTTTTAAGACACAGCAGGCGATTGCGCACAAGAACGGATTAAAGACGACGATCCAGATGACTTACGCTTCCTTATTTAATGATGAGGCGGTGGCTCTGGCAAAGGCGGACCACGAGCAGTACGGCGATGAGATAGCGCTGTCTCTGCTCGGTCTTCCCTGTGAGGAGTTCCGGGAGAAATATAAGACAAAGGATTTCTGTATCTGGATGTTCTCCATGGAGGACAAGAAATCCATCGTGGACGACGTGTTTGGCAAATTTCATGACAGATTCGGCTTTTATCCGGAGTCTACGGGATCCTACTATATGGATGCCGATCTGATCAATTACATCAAAGAGAAATATCCTATGGTGAAATGTGCCGTGGCTACCTGCTGGGAGGAGGGGCCGAAAGCCTACCACACCTGCAATAATTCCTGGTACACCTTTATGGACGGCGGCCCCTGGGCCCCCTGGATTCCCTCTAAGCAGAATACCCATGCGCCGGCGGCGAACGAGGAGGAGGATTCCGGCATTGTGGCGATCCCGCACCTTTCCCGCGATCTGATCGCCTGTTATGACGGCAACGGCTCCAATTTTGGCACGCATCCGCAGAATGTCCTGCGCAGCATGTGTTATGATACGAAGACTTGGGAGTATCCGTATCTCTATAACTTGATTGACCAGTTTCGGGCACTGGCAAAGTATAACAATGGGTATGCTTACAATATGATGTTCGTGGGACCCGGCTGGATGAACAAGATGGGCCGCTGGGAGGCACCCTATGAGCTTTTGCTGAAATCCTATGAGGATGGCATGGCATACTATGGCAAGCTGAAAAAAGAAGGAAAGCTTTGCGATATGACCATGGCGGAGTTCGCAGACTTTTACCGTGAGAACAGAAGACTGACGGAGCCTGAGTGTGCGCTGTGGAGAGATATTTTATACGGATCGGACAAACAGCTCTTCTGGTACTGTGATCCCTACATGAGAGTCTGCGCCAACATGGATCAGGGCGGCGCGATTGTGGATCTGCGCCCTTATGCCGCAAAGCTGGAGTGGCCGGTGGGCATCGGCACGAAGCACGTGACGGATGCCTCCTATCCGTTTTTGATTCAGGAGAAATACCGGGCAGGTTACTTTACCCACTATGCGGGGGAAGGCACGGTCAGAAGTGCGAAACTGACCCATAACGGTGAGGAAGTGGATCTATGTCTCTGCCGGACGAAAGCGCATTTCTCGCAGGAGGGCAGCACGAGAATCCTGACACTTGACCCGGTGGATATTGAGTTCTATGATCTGACGGTGAAACTGCAGACAAAGATGTACTTCGAGGAGGGCAGCTCCAGAATCAAGATCGAGAGAAATGTTCTTGAAATGAGCGATCCGAATGCGGAGGTGGAGATTAACGAGTACATGGTGGCATGTTACGGAACCACGGAATACTCCGAGGATATGACAGGAATTACTCTGTCTGTCACTGACGGTGCGAACACGGAGAAGATCGACTACGCGTATAAGTGCCGTGAGGCGCAGATGCAGGGCGCGGCGGAGACGGCTGCCATAGTGCCTCAGATCGAGACAAGGGTTTCCATTAGCTGTGAGAAAAAGGAGGCCGTGGGTTATATCAGGGAAGGATATGCGTTCTCACCGATGTTTACATTAGGTTACACCACCAAGTTGAAAGATAAGGAGGTATTTGCGACATGGCTCAATCTGGCAAAGGCAAATTAAATTACAGATGTCCCTCCTGCTTTATGAGAGACCTGGATATTGATATGTTTTACGATAAGGATAAAAAGGAGTATCACTGCATCCGCTGTCAGTATGTGGGGACGGAGGAGGACGTGCTGGAGAAGAACGAACTCGTACGTTTCCGGTATAAGGATGCGATGAAACGGTTTACGAAATTTGATTTTGATTAGAGTGAGAAGAAGTTCTAGCCGCTCACAGCAAAGGCTGTTTCGCAAAGTCAGCGTAGCTGACTTGAAACTTCTAGGAGTTGCTTTGCAACTCCGTCTCACTCAGGAGAATGCCCAAAATACGGCATTCTCCAGGACGAGCATGCTCGTCCGTGGATTTTGTTCTACAGTAAGAAATGGAGATGAATCATGAAGTTTTACAAAGGCATGGATATATCCACGATCAAAGAGGTGGAGAGCCTGGGCGGGAAGTTTTATGACCACGGTGAGGAGAAGGATGTGTTTGAGATCCTGAAAAGCTATGGCACGAATGCGGTCAGGCTCCGTCTTTGGAACGATCCTTATTCGGAGGACGGCACGCCTTACGGGGCCGGCACGAACGATCTGGCGGCGACGATAGAGCTGGCAAAACGGGCGAAATCGCATGGCATGGATGTGTTGCTCTGCATGCACTACAGCGACTTCTGGGCGGATCCGGGGAAACAGCGTGTGCCAAAGGCATGGCGCGGTATGGACGCGGAACAGTTGACCGATGCAGTCTATGGCTTTACACGGGATACACTGGCGGTTTTGCGGGATGCGGGTGCGTATCCGGATTTGATTCAGATCGGCAACGAGCTGACAAACGGGATGCTCTGGCCGCTGGGAAAGCTTGCGGAGTGCGGCAGCTACGATAATCTGGCGCGGTTTGTCAGTGCGGGCATTCGGGCGGTGCGCTCTCTAGACACAGACATGCCGGTGATGATCCATCTGGACAACGGCGGCAATGCGCCGATGTACCGTGACTGGTTTGACCATTATATAGAGCGGGGAGAGGATTTCCAGATGATTGGGCTGTCCTACTATCCTTTCTGGCACGGTACACTGGAAGATTTGCAGAATAATATGAACGATCTGGCAGTGCGCTATGGCAAGGAGCTTGTCATTGCGGAGGTCTCCATGGGTTTTACCATGGAGGATTACGGAAAATACGAAAAGCTTGCACCGGATGAGCGAAAAGGATATGCCACGAAACCAGGACTGGTGGAAAAGCTTCCTTTTCCTATGACAAAAGCGGGACAGGCAGATTTTATGAAGGCGCTGTTTGCAGTGATCGATCAAGTACCGGACGGCAAGTGCAGAGGATTTTTTTATTGGGAACCGGCATGGATTCCGGTGGCTGGGTCAGGCTGGGCCAGCAGGGAGGCACTTGCCTATATAGAAGAAAAAGGACCGGGCGGCAACGAGTGGGCAAATCAGGCGCTGTTTGACTATGATGGTCAGTCCCTGCCGGCCTTGGAGGTAATACGGGATTATAGAGAGGGATAAGTTGTCATAAAAAGTGCATAAAAAGTACCAGGGAGAAAGGGAATCCGTCTTGATATTTCGGGATTTTCACTGTAAAATAGAGGGAAAGGCATTTGACGGCCTTCACTCTATTTTAACGAAAGGATAACAGGTATCTAACATGAAAAGTCAAAACAAATGGGTGCGTGCCGCGATCCCGGCGCTGCTCCTGCACTTCAGCATCGGTACAGTGTACTGTTGGTCTATTTTCAGTCAGGAGATCGCTGACTACATAGGCTTTTCCAAGGGAGCTACAGAGTGGGCGTTTAGTTTCGCTATTTTCTTTCTTGGTATGTCAGCGGCTTTCCTGGGTAATGTGGTGGAGAAGGATATCCACAAGTCGTCGCTGATCGCATCCATCACCTTTGCACTCGGTATGATTGGCACAGGCTTCTTTATCTACTATGGAGGCAATAATCCGGGCAGTCCTCTTGCTCTGATAGGGATTTATGTCTGCTACGGTTTCATTATGGGTATCGGACTCGGAACAGGATACCTCTCCCCGGTCAAGACCCTGATGCTCTGGTTTGAAGACAAGAAAGGTCTTGCGACAGGTCTTGCGGTGGCAGGCTTTGGCGGTGCGAAGGCGATTGCAAGCCCCATTATGCAGGCGCTTCTCTCCAATCTGGGTGAGGGTGGTATCTACAAGATGTTTTATATTCTGGGCGTTGTTTATTTTGTGATGATGTTTACCGGCCATCTTCTTCTTGCCAAGCCGGAGGGCTGGCATGAGCCTCAGAAGAAAGAAAAAGGACAGGGTATTATGGCTACGATCAAGACCCGTCCGATCAGCAATTATGTCGGTATCTGGCTGATGTTCTATATCAATATCACTTGTGGCCTGGCTCTGATTTCACAGGAGAAGATGATTGTGAAATGTATCGGTCTGGCAGGCGTGGTAGGCGTGATTTCCACGGTTTCTGCTGTCTTCAATGCGGGCGGCCGTCTGGGTTTCTCAGCCTGGGCTGATCATCTGAAGGACAGAAATACAATTTACAAGCTGATCTTCGTGCTTTCTATCATCTTTACAGGTATTGTAATACTTACACGCGGTATCGAGAACGGCGAGGGCAATACGCTTCTCGTAGTACTGGTCCTGGCATTGATCTTTATGGTGAATGCGGGATATGGTGGCGGTTTCTCCAACGTACCGACTCTGCTTTCTGATCACTATGGTATGGGAAGCATCAGTGCGATCCACGGCATCACCCTCTCCGCATGGGGATTTGCGGGTCTTACCGGTAATCAGATTGCAACGCTGATTGTGAGTAATACAGGAACCTTTACGGACGATGGACACGGTGGAGAGATTAATCCGATGGGTTATCAAAACGTGCTGTATTTTACGATAGTACTCTACATCATTGCACTGTTGATCAGCCTCTTCCTAGTAAAACCGTCTAATACGAATAAGAAGTGATTTCGCGACGGGGTAACACAGGATGGTGAGAAAATAGAAATGAATACATAAGCAAAACCCCCGAGGCAGCAGCCTTGGGGGTTTTGCTTGTGTAAAAGGGGAATTCTTCGGAATTGCTATTGCCGACTTGACTTCCGAGATCAAGTCTATAATCAATATATCGTATTCACCCATTACAGTCTATAATTATATTGCAAAAGATTAACACTATATTAGCGAGAAACTTTTACATTTCCAAAAACCGTCGTTGTTCCTGAAGCTCTTTAGGAATATCAATACCCGTGTTTTTCAGTTTTTGGAAGATGTTATCATAATGATGGAGCTTTTGTGACAATTTAATATCGTAGCGGGACATAGTATCCTTGTAAAGCGGGTTCGCCATCAGCCTTGTACGAATTTCTTTGGAAAACGGACAGTAGGTAAAGATGATATTTCGGGAAACCTTATTCAACCTGGGAGAACCGGCACCCTCATAGAGAATCCATGCTTCGTAGTCTCTGATAAACATCTCCTTATAGCTGTTTTTCGCTTTTTGCATGCTGAGCTTCACTTTATCTTTTGCGTCCGTGGACAATTCACGGTTTTTGCGGTAGAACTGGATGTAGTCGAAATACTCGCTGGTGAGAGAAGGCTCGGAGATATCGTTCCAGCGTGCACCTTGTACGCGTTTGCACATCTCCCAACGGAAGTCTCCGGTTAGACGGATCAAAATGTTTGTCAAATCTTCCATCTGGAAAATTGACACCATCATACGAGCCGGGGTAGTGCGCTTGCGCCCTTCAATTTCCTGCCAAGCTATGCCCCGGGTTCCCACGTTAGGCATCAAAATAATATCTGGGAGCACCTCCACGCTGACGGATTCGTTCGCAATACCGATATCGGGGTTGGCGTAGATGACATCTCGGTAATAAGCGCTGAAATCGATATCCCGGATTGCCTTGAAGGAGGCTTCCACTTTGTCGGTGGACACCAGAGAAGCATCCAAGTCTTTCAGGACATTGTGCTCTGAAAATATCGGACAGAAGCTCAACACACGGCCAAATGAAATCTTATTGACAGAGGGGAACATATTGCGTATCTCAAAGAGCACTTGTTCCACAGGGTCTTTTTGCATGCGGGCTTCATCTGCGGCAGTGATATTGCCGCTCACTTTCTGCTCCCGCAGAAAAGTTGGGAAGTCGGAGTCAAATTCGTTACGGCTGGGCGCCTTCTTACCATGATAGATGGCGGTGAACCATTCGTAGGCAGTATAAACCTTGCGTTCGGGGTCAGTAGGAAGCTTGTCTACAATTTTATACAGGTAAGCAGCGTTTTCGAGGCCGGCCAAGTTTTCATCCATATAGCCAAAATTGAAGAACATTTTTACCACTTTAGGTATAGAGGAAGGGTCTTTTATGCTCTTTAAAAAGGCTTTTTCATATATTTGATAGAATTGCTTCGTGATGGAAAGCCGCAGTTTTCTAGCGGCATCGTCGGAAGCGTTTTTATCTGTCATTTTAGCAAATTTGGAGACCGCTTCCTTGAAGGCTGAGGCTGTCTCTGCGTCTATCTCAGCGTAAGTAAGAATCGTGTTCATGGAATCTGCTACATCAGGCACATCGTCCACGGTGGCGGTTCCTGCTCCGCCTTCTTCATCTATAGTCTCCAGCTTTTTGCGGTATTCCGCAATTCTCTGCCGATACATTTCCTTGTCGATGGAAGGCTGGCTTTCAAGCTGAATCATCATTTTGGATAAAGCGGCAGTCAGCGTGGTGGAATCTGGCTCATTTGTTCCAAGCCGGTATAAAAGGCTGGCGTACAGATCAAAAAAGTCCAGTCTGTTCTCATTCATCAGAAGATTGGTGATATCAGCCTTGTACTCGTAGAGCACACGGCTGATGGAAATGATCCGATGAATATCCTGATCAGTTTTCATAATTAATCCCATCAGGAAATCAAGATTGTAGAACTTGGAGGATTTTTCCATCACGGTTTTCTTTAATTGGCTGTAGTAACCATCCATCCAGTTTTCCAGATCTTCCTCAAGTGAGAGCGGTTCCACATTTTCCAGGTCGGGGAGAGCTCTTGCAGGGAAACCGTGCTTGGCGCAAAGAGTTTTGTAAGTTTCATAGCTGCTCATCAGATAATGATAGAAATTTTCGCAGTCAAAGCTGCTCAATTCATATTGATCATATATTTCGCGGAATTGCCGGAACAGAGAAGTGATGATCATATTTGACAAATCAACGCTTTTTTTCATCAGAGTTGTCAGTTGTGCTGTCGTGCATGCGTAGGATGTGATGGTTGTAGGTTCTTCCGTTTGATAAGAAATGAAATAAGAACCGAAAAAGAGCTCGCAGACACCGATGATGTCTCCCTTTTGCAGATAATAGGTGCCGCCGGGATAGGAAGCGCAAACGCTTCCCTTCACAATCATGTGCAAGGCGGTCAGACTTTGTTCACTCTGTATCAGCTGTGTGCCTGCTGGAAATTCTTTTGCTGCCATTTTTAAATACCCCCTTGTAACAATTCATACAAAAATCTTGTTTCTATCTTATGCCTTTTGATAGGAAAAGTCAATGAAAGGGGCAGGAGAACAGCTACTTTTGAGTCAATGCGTCCCGCGCTTCGCGGATGGCTGAAATCATATCTGTGAGTTCCACAGATAGAGACAAAAGTTCCTCAGAAGTCATTTGTGTGAAGTCAGAGTCAGCTAATTCTGCAATTCGGTCAGCGTATTTTTTCTCTACCTTTGCGGCCGCCTTTTTTCCTTTTGAGGGGGCATCTTCCGCACCCGAGAGCTCCTGCATTTTTGCATAGGAGTCACACACATTGTCATAGGACTGCGTGACCCCTGCTATCTGGTTTTCCAGAGTAAATTCTGTGGTCGGACCAATGACCTTTGCGGGGCGGTATTCAAGATTTTCTACCATAACATCATCATCCTCCAAGGGCGGGGAAGAGGCATTTTGCCCGCAGGAAGATAAAAAAAACAGCAGAGAACAAAGAACTGCTAAATATTGATAGGGTAAGTGTTTCATAGGGGCACCTCTTTTTTGTTAGTAGTATTCAATTTATAATAGCAAAAGCCCTTTTTTTTGTCAATTTTTTCTAGAAATGGGTTCCCCTATATCTCTTGATCTTTAAAGGGGGCGAGAGATATAATAGCTATGGAACAACATGCTTTATCTATAAAGATAGAAAGCATGTGATATAAGGGTACTGTCAATTTTACATGGATGTGGGGGAGAAAGAATGAAGAAAAAGAGAAAAAAGAGAATTGTAGCAAAACTGATGGCGTTATCGCTCATGTTTTCTGGTTTTTCGGTGACATCGGTGTATGGCGCTGAGATTTTGGAGCCAGCGGAGGCCGTAGAACAAGAGATGGAAGGGGAAGGAAATCCTACGGAAGATTCTGCGGGAGATAGTGGAGTAGAGAAAATAGATGCTGCGGAAAGGGCGGCATCTGATGAACAAGATGTAACGAATGAAATGGAGGATGGGGAGCAGGAGAACTCTGTTGAAGAGGAAGCGTCGAGTGGGACAGAACAGACGGATTTGAATCGTGAAAAGACAGAGATAAAGAATCGCAAAGTTTCAGAGAATACGAAAATGGCTGGAAGCAATGGCATCCTCTATGACGATGTGACATATCTGTCAGCGAGAAATGTGCTGGCGATGGATGAGGAAATGCAGGAAGTATACCGCATGCTGTGCGACGGGATCGCCGCTTCTAAGGAAGGCGGTCTGGAGATTGAGGATGTAGTGCTGGCGGTGAATGAAAAAGGGGATTTATATTGCTCTTATTATGTTCCCATGCTCGTTCTTGAAGAGATGACAGCGGACATGATGGCAGATGTCAATGAATCTTTGGCTGCGGCTGAGGAAATGAAAACGGAGGATATTGTCGAGGAAGAGAAGGAAGACGAAAAGATCTCGAATGAAGGGGATCCTTCCGATGATAGCCAGGAAACGGCGCAGGAAGAGAAAAAGGACGGCGGGACTTCCGGCGACGGCCAGGACACCGCGGAGGAAGAGAAAAAGGACGGCGATCCTTCCGGTGACGGTCAGGATACCACGGAGGAGGAGAAAAAGGACGGCGGGACTTCCGGTGACGGTCAAGACACCGCAGAGGAGGAGAAAAAGGACGGCGATTTTTCCGGTGACGGTCAAGATACCGCAGAGGAGGAGAAAAAGGACGATGAGATCTCCAGCGAGGGCCAGGACGAGGGAGAGGAGAAGAAAGACAGTGAAATTCCCGACGAAGGGCAGAACGATGTTGAGAGAGAAGAGGAACCGGGTGCGGATATTGATGACAATCAGGATGCCTGGGAAGAGGATTACGTCCTGTCAGAGGAAAATTTAGACAAGATATCGGATGCCGAGGAAGAAACCTTTGAGGTGGCCGAGCCTGTCCGTATTGAAAATACAATAGATTTAGGATATGGCAGCGGTGGTGATTATGGGTTCGGAAGGAGCGGGATGCAGTTTTATTCGGTGCTTCCCACGGAGGATTATTTTGAGCAGCAGCTGACGTCTACGCAAAAGGAATACTATCAGCTGGCAAAGGAGAAGCTGGCCAAAGGAAGCAACCAGATTTCAGTCAGAGGACCGGTAAGCCTTATCGAAGATAGAGATGGTATGGAGAATATGGTGGAGGACGTTGCGCGTGCCACGTCCGCGCTGATTCTGACTTATCCGGAGAAGACGGACTGGATGGCGAAACCGGGCGGATTCAATGTGGTTTTGTATTATAAACAAGGCGCCAAAGAGGGCGATTACAAGTTCACATTTGATAAGTCCAGGTTTTACAGCGGATCGCTGGATTCCAAAGCCAATGCCCAGGCGCAGACGGTGGGGAGCATGGCGATGCAGTATGCGGCGGAAGAGTATCCGGACGAGCCGGTGTACGGTATTATAAAATACTTTGACAATTGGGTTTGCGAGAACGGATACTATGAGATGCTCGGAACAATGCGGCTCGACGAAACAACGCCGCTGCCTTTGTATGAGGAAGGAGTCAGGGTGCTTCAGGCGAAAGGCTGGAGTATACAGGAGATTAATGCACTATATCAGATATACTACAATTGCCATTCTGTATACGGTATTCTTCTTGAAGGTTATGGCGTGTGTGAAAGTTACGCCAAGACGATGTCGAGACTGCTCGATGTGGTCGGGATACCCAATATCTATGTAGTGGGGATGGCCGGGGAGCCGGGAAAACAGGAGGGACATGCCTGGAACTATGTACAGATGCCGAACGAACAGTGGTATTTGTTGGATTCGACGTGGAATGATACGACGGAGCCTGGACATACACAGTCTACGGGAGAGCATCTTTTGGTGAAGGAGGATGGCGAGCATGCCGAATCGGGGTGCAGCTATAATGAGAAGACGAAATTTACGTTTCCCGGCCGGAGTGGCAGTAATTACAGTCCTGACAGCACAACGGAATCCGTCAGCCTGAACAAAACGGTGTGCAATCTGGCGCCGAAGGAGAGGGAGACACTGACATATCAGATAAACGGTGCTGACAGTTATGGTAAGATTACGGGTGTTTGGTCCAGCAGCAATGACAAAGTGGCAAAGGTGGATCAGAACGGTGTTGTCACAGCAGTGGCGGCTGGTGAGGCAGTGGTTACTTTTTCTGCGGCAGGTATGTCGGCAGAATGTGTCGTGAGTGTAGACCAGATCAAAGCAGTCAAGGTGGCGGCTACAAAGAAAACCAGTGAGACCGTATCTCTTGGAATTGACGGCGCAAGAAAGGACAGCTGTGAGGTTATATTGGACGTAGATATGGGGAATTCGCCTCACACAGCGCAGTGGATGATTGAGCATGGAAAAACGGATGCACCTACTGTTGTTACTTCTAAGTTAAACGGTGTGGCGGAGGTGACTGCAGAGCGTTCAGATGTCACAGGGAATCAGATTACAGTGCATGTGCAGGCGCAAAAGGAAGGCAGCGGCAGCGCCACAGTGAAATTTGCCGCGAAATCCGTGACGATCAAGGTTAGCGCAGGTAAGATAATAACCAAAGATATGTTTACCATCACATGGCCTGATAGTGTGACGGGAGAGGAAGGAAACAAGACCACTGCCTATACAGGAAAAGCGATAAAGCCGGTGATTAAGAAGAAGTCCGATGCTGATTATAAGCCGGTGACATTTAAGACAACCTATATAAACAATAAAGATGCAGGAGCGGTCAAAGTGGTGGTGACGGGCACCGGTAAATATGGCGGTGTGATCGAGTACCCGTTTACGATTACCCCGTTGGATATTACGGGGGCAGACTTTTCGAAGGCATTGAAGAGTAAGGCGTATAACGGCGGGGCGAATCCGCCGGCGGCTACGGTGAAATTCAATGGGAAAACGCTGAAAGCGGACAAGGATTATGAGATTTTGTTTACCGGAGGAGGAATAGCAGAAAAAGCGGATGTGATTCCGGCCGGCACTTATACGATTCAGATAAGGGGAATTGGAAATTACACCGGGACAGTCAAACAGACACAGTCCTATCAGGTGACGAAGAACACCATTGACAAGATAGCAGTCACAGGAGCCGGTAATGCAAAGTATACTGGGGTGAGAGTGAATCCTTATACGGTTAAGATGGGCAAAAATATACTGCCCGATACGGATTATGAGATTACCTGGTATCAGGGACAGGGAAACACACAGAGTGCGAAAGCCATGAAAAGCGCGCCGGTTTCTAAAGGGAAATATACCGCGGTGATCACTGTTCGGGGAGGCAATTTGACCACGACAGCCAGAAAAACAGAAATTAAGAAAAACTTTACGATTAAGTAGGAATAATAGGGTGTGCAGGTGAGATAAGGCTGCACACCCTGTTTCGTATAAAGGGCACATATAAAGTAGTCAATCTTATTTTTATGCTGAATTTTTTATAAATATGTGCTAAAATAAGAAATGACAGGCTTGTCGGAGCGATTTCTGTCCACAGGCTGAGTGGAAACATAGAGGAATATAGATTTTAGAAATGGAAGCGAGTGATAACAGGTCATGGAAAAGACACGCAATGACAAAGAAGATATTGCCTACAGGCAGCAGGTGGTTAATGAATACAGGGCGGATGTGGAGAAGCTGGCGCGTTATCTGCCTTGGCTGGAAAGTAAAAAGGGAAAGAGTGTGCAGCAGAGCTATTCGGGCTCGGGAATTGAGGAGCATTCCATTTCTTTTCCGGTATACGACGGTACTTTAATGAATTTTATCAGGGAAGCCCAGCGGACGAAATTGATAGACAGGAATTATAGGTATGTCTATTCCCGCAACAGAATCCGAATTGTGGAGGATGAACTCAGGGCTATTAGGCGGGCGGATATCAAGGAAATGGATGTGCTAAAAGGTATTCTCTCTAAATATGTGCTGGAAGGTATGACCAAGGGCAGAAGATGGTCGGAGGCTGTGGAAAACGGCATTTTTTTATACGTGGTTAAGAAGATGAAAGAAAATTTGGATTTTTGGGATCATCCGGTACAGACCAGGACAGTCAAAGTTTCTAAGACAGAAGAGTAAGTGAAAGGCGTAAGACATTGCGCAGAAGGATACATTTTTAGGGAGATAAAGAAAGAATGGGAGAAAAATCGGCACAGAAAAGAAAGTACATACTGGATAAGGCAAGGCAGGTGTTTGTGGAGAAGGGCTTTAAGAGTGTGACTATGAAAGATATTGTGGATGCCTGTGAAATCAGCCGTGGGGGCCTGTACTTGTATTTTGACAGCACAGATCAGATTTTGATGGAAGTGCTGCAGATGGAGGCGGATGAGACGGATGATGTCTTTGCGGAGCGAATCGCTAATGAGGACTCGGCAGCTGATATTTTGACGCTTTTTTTAAAAGAACAGAAAAAGGAACTTTTACAGAATAAGAACAATTTGACTGTAGCAGTCTATGAGTATTTTTTTGCCCATAAATCGACTGATAAGAATAATATGCTGCGCAGACAATTTGACGCAGGTGTCAGAGTGATTGAAAAGCTGATAGAAGCGGGAATCGCCAGCGGGGAGTTCTACTGCGAGAATCCCAGGGGAGCGGCAGCCAACATCATGTATGTGCTGGAGGGAATGAAAATCAATGCACAGACTTTTGGCATTACGGAAAAGCTGGTAGATGAACAGCTGCTTTATCTTATGCAAGGTTTGATTCTTGATGTATAAATTCAATTCAAGGTATGGGGAGCTCAGAAGTAAAAAGTAACAGCGATTGCGAGAAAATAAGGAGAAATCATCATGGGAGATGTGAGACGTATTTATGTGGAGAAGAAGGAGCCTTTCGCGGTCAAGGCAAAGGAGCTTAAGGAGGAGATAGAAAGCTTTCTGGGGATAAAGAGTGTGGAACAGGTGCGGGTTTTTATCCGCTATGATGTGGAGCATATCAGTGACAGTGTTTTCGAGAGGGCGTGCCACACTGTGTTTTCGGAGCCGCCGGTAGATATTTTGTATCGGGAGACTGTTGAGATCCCAAAGAACGGCCGGGTGTTTTCGGTGGAATTTCTTCCGGGACAGTTTGACCAGCGGGCGGATTCCGCTGTGCAGTGTATACAGTTTTTGAAAGAGGATGAGGAACCGATTATCAGAACGGCAGTGACTTATTTGGTCAATGGCGAGATCACGGATGAGGAGTTTAAGAAGATTAAAGCTTACTGTATCAATCCGGTGGATTCCAGAGAGACAGGTATGGTTAAGCCGGATACTTTAGCGACGACTTATGAGGAGCCTGCAGATGTGGCGGTGTTTGACGGGTTTGCTTCCATGCCGGAGGAGGAGCTTCACAAGCTCTACGACTCCCTGGGGCTGGCTATGACTTTTAAAGATTTTCTGCATATACAGAATTATTTCAGAGAGGAAGAGCACAGGGATCCCACAATGACGGAGATCCGTGTGCTGGATACCTACTGGTCCGACCATTGCCGTCATACGACTTTTTCCACGGAGCTTAAAAATGTCAGCTTTGGAGAGGGGAGATATCGGGAGCCAATAGAGAAGACTTATAAGAATTATCTTGCAGTGCGGGAGGAACTTTTTCAGGGCAGAAAGGATAAGTTTGTCTGCCTGATGGATTTGGCGTTGATGGCTATGCGGAAGTTGAAAAAGGATGGGAAGCTTGACGATATGGAAGAGTCCGATGAGATCAACGCCTGCTCTGTGGTGGTTCCCGTAGAGATGGATTACGACGGAGAGAAAGTGACTGAGGAGTGGCTTGTGTTTTTTAAGAATGAGACACATAACCATCCCACGGAAATTGAGCCCTTCGGCGGTGCGGCGACATGTCTTGGCGGTGCGATCCGCGATCCCCTCTCGGGCAGAGGATATGTCTATCAGGCTATGCGTGTGACTGGCGCGGCGGACCCTACTGTGCCGGTAGCGGATACTTTGAAGGGAAAGCTGCCCCAGAAAAAGCTCGTGCGCGGCGCCGCCGACGGTTATTCTTCCTACGGGAACCAGATCGGTCTCGCGACTGGATTGGTCAAAGAGATCTACCACCCCAATTATGTGGCGAAGCGTATGGAGATCGGTGCGGTAATGGGAGCGGCGCCGAGAAAAAATGTGATCCGCGGGAACTCTGACCCGGATGATATCATTATTCTTCTGGGCGGCAGAACCGGGCGTGACGGCTGCGGCGGTGCGACGGGATCTTCCAAGGTGCATACGGAGAAGTCGATTGACACCTGCGGTGCGGAGGTGCAGAAGGGAAATGCGCCCACAGAGAGAAAGATACAGAGACTTTTTAGGCGCGAAGAAGTGAGTCGCTTGATCAAGAAGTGTAACGACTTCGGTGCGGGTGGTGTATCCGTGGCTATCGGTGAGCTGGCGGACGGCCTTGAGGTGGACCTTGATAAGGTTCCCAAGAAGTATGCGGGTCTTGACGGTACGGAGCTGGCCATCTCCGAGTCTCAGGAGCGTATGGCGGTGGTGGTATCTCCTGATGATGTAGACACTTTTTTGAACTATGCCGCGGAGGAAAATTTGGAGGCGGTGCCTGTGGCTGTGGTCACAGAGGAGCCCAGGCTGGTACTCAAGTGGCGTGGGAAAAGGATCGTGGATCTGTCCAGAGCGTTTCTTGATACCAACGGCGCCCACCAGGAGACAGATGTCCATGTGGAGATTCCTGACGAGGCGGAGAATTATTTGAAAAAGACAGCGACACCTGCGGTGGCGGAAGCGCTGGCTTTGGGAGATGTGAAGGCGGCGTGGCTTGCGCTTCTTGGCGATTTGAATGTGTGTTCCCAGAAAGGGCTGGTGGAAATGTTTGACGCTTCCATCGGTGCCGGAAGTGTGTATATGCCCTACGGCGGTAAGTATCAGCTGACTGAGACGCAGGCAATGGTGGCTAAGCTTCCTACTCTGGCGGGAAAGACGGACACGGTGACCATGATGAGTTACGGATTTGATCCCTATCTGTCCAGCTGGAGCCCCTATCACGGGGCAGTCTATGCGGTGACCGAGTCCATGGCAAAGATCGTGGCAAGCGGCGGCGACTACCGGACGATCCGCTTTACCTTCCAGGAATATTTCAGGCGCATGAGTGAGGAGCCTTCCCGCTGGAGCCAGCCTTTTGCGGCGCTTCTGGGCGCTTACGACGCGCAGATGGGGTATGGACTGCCTTCTATCGGCGGTAAGGATTCTATGTCCGGTACTTTCAATGAGATCGATGTGCCGCCCACGCTGGTATCCTTCGCGGTGGATGTGAACAAGAGCGGTAATATTGTGACGCCTGAATTGAAATATCCGGGCGATAGGCTGGTGCGGTTTCGCATGGAAAAAGATGCCTATGATCTGCCGGTTTATGACAAAGTAATGATACTTTATGACACAATTATGACATTGATGTCAGAATATTCTGACGTAGAGATCATAAATGGAATGTCGGTTAAATTTAAGAAGAGAAAGATTGTGGCGGCATACGCGCTGGATGCAAGAGGTGTGGCGGCGGCAGTCAGCAAGATGGCGTTCGGCAACGGGCTCGGCGTGGCAGTGGATCCTTCCTATAAGATGGAAGCGCTCTTTGACAATGGCCTTGGTGACATTGTGGCGGAGATGCCGGCAAAAGAGGTGCCTGTTTTACAGACGTTAGGGATTGCCTATGAGGAGATCGGTACGGTAACTGCGGACGGCGTATTCAGCTACGGCTCTATGAGGCTTGGACAGAAGGAAGCGCTCGAGGTATGGCGCGGGAAGCTTGACAAAGTGTTCCCATACACAGCAGGAAAGGACAAGAGTCCTGTGGAATCCAAACTGTACCACGCAGATCAGGTTTATGTATGTAAAAATAAAGTGGCGAAGCCAACTGTGTTCATTCCAGTATTTCCTGGAACGAACTGTGAGTATGACAGCGCAAAGGCCTTTACAAATGCAGGGGCGGAAACGATTGTGAAGGTCTTTAAGAACCAGTCGGCGGCGGATATCCGCGATAGCGTGGAAATTTTTGAGAAAGCGATCGAACAGGCGCAGATCATCATGTTCCCGGGAGGGTTCTCTGCGGGCGATGAACCAGATGGCTCTGCGAAGTTCTTTGCTACGGCTTTTCAAAATGAGAAGATCAAAGATGCGGTGACAAAACTTTTGCAGGAAAGAGACGGCCTGGCGTTGGGAATTTGTAACGGTTTTCAGGCGCTCATCAAGTTGGGGCTCGTTCCTTATGGGGAGATCACAGGACAGAAGGAGGATTCTCCGACGCTTACTTTCAACACAGTGAACCGTCATATTTCCAAGATGGCGTATCTCAAAGTCGTTTCCAACAAGTCTCCCTGGCTTGCGGGAGCGGAACTGGGGCAGATTTATGTAAACCCCGCTTCCCATGGGGAAGGCCGTTTTGTGGCGCCGAAGGAGTGGATCGACAAACTTTTTGCAAACGGACAGGTGGCCACCCAGTATGCGGACCCGGACGGCAATGTGTCCATGGACGAGGAATGGAATATCAATGGCTCCTATGCTTCCATCGAGGGTATCACTTCTCCCGATGGGCGGTGCCTTGGCAAAATGGCGCACGCAGAGAGAAGAGGGGAATCTGTGGCGGTCAATATTTTCGGTGAGCAGGATATGAAGATCTTTGAGAGTGGAGTTGCCTATTTCAAATAGAGATAGAGTAATGCGAAAAAGTGGTAAGACCTCTTGACAGCCGGTTTTTTAAGTAGTATTCTATAGAAAATTTAATGTGGTAAACCGTTGAAGCGGAGATAAAGGTGATGATGCCTATACAGAGAGCCTGTGTTGCTGAGAGTCAGGCGAGAAACAAGTCATCAAATGGACCGCTGAGGGTGCAGTCAAATGCGCGCAGGGCGCAGAGTATTCTGCAACGTATGGCACGCGTCAGAGGCCGGGGATATGTTGGTATCCCGCTAAGGGCACGAGATTTCTCGTGAAACAAGGTGGCACCGCGGATTGAGTCAATTCGTCCTTGACAGATGAAAAGAAATTCTGTCAAGGACTTTTTTTGCGCGCATAAGCAGAGCAGGAAGGCTTATAAAGCAGGCATCATGCTTGCATGAATGCATGCTTTGTAAGTCTTACGGCGAGCAACGCGAACTTGGAATGCGAAGCATTACAAGTCTGCTTATGAGGGGCAGAGTCAGAAGACGATTCAGACAGGACGCATGCTATGCAATAAAAATAAATAAGGGGAAAGGAAGGTTAGTTTGTTATGATTAAAGAAGCGATAGTAAAAATTGTAAACAAGGGGGATCTCACCTACGATGAGGCTTATACCGTGATGAATGAGATTATGAGTGGGGAGACGTCACCCACCCAGAACGCAGCTTTTCTGGCAGCGCTGTCAACTAAGAGTGCCAGGGCGGAGACCACCGATGAGATTGCCGGATGTGCGGCGGCTATGCGGGATCATGCCCTGAAAATGGAAACGGATATGGATCTCTTTGAGATTGTGGGAACTGGGGGCGACAACGCACACAGCTTTAATATTTCAACTACCTCGGCGCTTGTCTGCGCGGCGGGCGGTATGAAAGTGGCCAAGCATGGAAATCGGGCAGCTTCCTCAAAATGTGGTACGGCGGACTGCCTGGAAGCGCTTGGCGTCAATATTGAGCAGAGTCCGGAGAAATGTGAGGAACTTCTGCGCGAGGTAGGTATGTGCTTCTTTTTCGCGCAGAAATATCATGCTTCTATGAAGTATGTGGGGGCAATCCGCAAGGAACTGGGTTTCCGCACCGTATTTAATATTCTTGGCCCTTTGACAAATCCGGGGAGTCCGAAAATGCAGCTTTTGGGAGTATATGACGAATATTTGGTGGAGCCTCTTGCGCAGGTGCTCATCAGTCTTGGTGTAAAGCGGGGGATGGTGGTGTATGGACAGGATAAATTGGATGAGATA
This sequence comes from Lachnospiraceae bacterium UBA7060, assembly GCA_002493835.1. Taxonomy (GTDB): domain Bacteria; phylum Bacillota; class Clostridia; order Lachnospirales; family Lachnospiraceae; genus UBA3282. The sequence continues at coordinate 37,351 of DLAA01000138.1, forward strand.
TCTATGAGTGCACCCACCACAATCTGTGAGTTTAAGGACGGCTGGTTTAAGACTTACACAGTCTGTCCTGAGGATTTCGGGCTGGAACGCTGCGCGAGGGCGGATTTGGAAGGCGGGACGCCGGAGGAGAATGCAAAAATAACAAGAGATATTTTAAACGGCGAGAAGGGGCATAAGAGAAACGCGGTGCTGATGAATGCGGGTGCGGCGCTCTATGTGGGCGGCAAGGCAAAGAGCATGGAAGCAGGCGTTAAGCTTGCGGCCGAGATTATAGATTCCGGAAGGGCGGCTAAGACACTGGAGGAGTTTATCAGAGTGAGCAACACGTAGGGGGGAGTAGGGTGAAAAGAAGTTCTAGCCGCTCACAGCAAGGGCTGTTTCGCGGAGAACTTCTAGGAGTTGCTTTGCAACTCCGTTTCACCCCGAAAAACGCCAAAAACAGGCGTTTTTCAGGACAAGCTTGCTTGTCCGCGGATTTTGAGTCACAGCAAAGCTGTGACATGGAGGTTAATGTGAAAAATATTTTGGATCAGTTGGCGGAGTATGCGGTGTATCGCACAAAAGAGGCAAAAAAGCATCTTCCCATGGCGGAAATAGAAAAACAAGCGTTATATATGGGAAAGGGAGATTTTTCCTTTGAAAAGGCATTGCAGAAACCGGAACTTTCTTTTATCTGTGAGTGCAAGAAGGCGTCTCCCTCCAAGGGATTGATCGCACCGGATTTTCCTTATCTGGAAATTGCAAGGCAGTACGAGTCGGCTGGGGCGGACGCGATTTCCGTGTTGACGGAACCGAAATGGTTTCTGGGAAGCGACGAATATTTGAGAGAGATCGCGGAGGCGGCTGCCATTCCCTGTCTGCGCAAGGATTTCACAGTCGATGCCTACATGATTTATGAGGCGAAGCTTTTGGGCGCTTCGGCAGTGCTCCTGATTTGTTCTCTTTTGGACGAGGGGCAGATTAAGGAATATCAGGCAATCTGCGACAGTCTGGGACTGTCCGCACTGGTGGAGGCACACGACGAGGCAGAGGTGGAAATGGCGATTCGCGCGGGAGCGCGCGTGATCGGTGTGAACAATCGAAATCTCAAAGATTTCACGGTGGATACGGAGAACAGCCGCAGACTGCGCGAGAAGATTCCCGAAAGTGTCACCTTTGTCTCAGAGAGCGGTGTGAGCGGGCCGGAGGATGTGAGAAAACTGGCTGAAATCGGCGTGGATGCCGTGCTCGTGGGAGAAGCGCTGATGCGGGCAAAAGATAAAAAACAGATGCTATCTAATATGCGGGAGATAAATAATCAAAAGGGGATGGAAAATGAGGCAGAAAAGAGACGATCAAATCAGGATTAAACTTTGCGGTTTGTCACGTTCCTGCGATATAGAAGCAGCAAATCACCTGCAACCCGATTATATTGGTTTTGTCTTTGCAAAAAAGAGCAGACGTTATGTATGTCCCGCACAGGCGGAGATGCTGAAAAAAAAGCTGGAGCCAGGGATTCTTTCCGTAGGTGTATTTGTGGAGGAAGAACCGGAGGCGGCCGCCGATTTACTTGCGTCGGGTGTGATTGATATCGCCCAGCTCCACGGCAGAGAGGATGAGGCTTACATAGAAAGGCTGCGGAAACTCACGGATAAGCCGATCATCCAGGCGTTTTCTGTCAAAGGAGAGCAGGACATTCACAGAGCTTGTGAAAGCAGCGCGGATCTGGTGCTCTTAGATGCGGGCAGCGGCGGCACGGGAAAGGCTTTTGAGTGGAACCTTCTAAAAATGATGAACCGGCCTTACTTTCTGGCAGGCGGGCTGGATCCCAATACAGTGGGAGAAGCAGTGAAATGTTGGCAGCCCTATGCGGTGGACGTGAGTTCGGGGATTGAGACGAACGGCTGCAAGGATGCTGGAAAAATGAAGGCATTTGTGGATGCAGTAAGGCATGTGGGAAGGGCTTGAAAATTTTATGGAGGCAAGATGGAGGTAAGTATGACAAATAATAACGGACGTTTTGGTATTCATGGAGGACAGTATATCCCGGAGACGTTGATGAATGCTGTGATTGAGCTGGAGGAGGCGTACAATCATTACAAGCAGGATCCGGCCTTCAACGAGGAGCTTACGGCTCTCTTTCATGATTATGCGGGCAGACCTTCCCGGCTTTACTTTGCAGAGAAAATGACAAAAGATCTGGGAGGGGCCAAAATTTATCTGAAAAGAGAAGATTTAAACCACACCGGAGCACATAAGATCAACAATGTGCTGGGACAGGCGCTTCTTGCAAAGAAAATGGGAAAAACCCGCCTGATTGCAGAGACTGGTGCAGGTCAGCACGGGGTGGCTGCAGCCACAGCGGCGGCATTGATGGGAATGGAGTGTGTGGTCTTTATGGGGGAAGAAGACACCATTCGTCAGGCTTTGAATGTTTACCGCATGCGCCTGCTGGGGGCGGAAGTGATTCCGGTGAAGACGGGAACTGCTACGCTCAAAGATGCGGTGTCGGAGGCCATGCGGGAATGGACCTCCCGGATTGCGGACACGCACTATTGCCTTGGCTCTGTGATGGGCCCCCATCCGTTCCCCACGATTGTACGAGATTTCCAGGCGGTTATTTCAAAGGAGATCAAGGCGCAGCTTATGGAGAAAGAGGGCAGACTTCCCGATGCAGTGATCGCCTGTGTGGGTGGCGGCTCCAACGCCATAGGCAGCTTTTATCATTTTATAAATGACGAAAAGGTACGCCTGATTGGCTGTGAAGCGGCTGGAAGGGGCATAGATACTTTTGAGACAGCGGCTACTGTCAATACGGGCAGATTGGGCATTTTCCACGGAATGAAGTCTTACTTCTGTCAGGATGCGTACGGACAGATCGCGCCGGTCTACTCTATTTCGGCCGGGCTCGATTATCCCGGGATCGGGCCGGAGCACGCTTATCTGCACGATATTGGCCGGGCAGAGTACGTGCCGGTCACGGACGACGAGGCAGTGGAGGCCTTCGAGTATCTGGCAAAGACTGAGGGTATTATTCCGGCCATCGAATCGGCGCATGCAGTGGCCTATGCGAGAAAAATTGCACCCGTTATGGGGAAAGAGGAGATTGTTGTGATCACCATATCCGGCAGAGGGGACAAGGATTGTGCCGCAATTGCGCGCTACAGAGGGGAGGATATTCATGAGTAAGATCAGAGAAGCTTTTGAAAATAAAAAGGCGTTTATTGCCTTTGTGACCTGTGGAGATCCAGATCTTTCCACTACGGCGGCCTGTGTTCGGGCAGCAGTGACAAACGGTGCAGATTTGATTGAACTGGGAATTCCATTTTCAGATCCCACGGCGGAAGGCCCTGTGATTCAGGGAGCCAATCTGCGGGCGTTGACTGGAGGAGTCACAACAGATGATATTTTTGAAATGGTGCGTTCGCTCAGACAGGATGTGAAGGTCCCCATGGTATTTATGACTTACGCCAATGTGATCTTTTCCTACGGGGCTGATCGTTTTCTTGCCACCTGCCAGGAGATCGGGATAGATGGTATTATCCTGCCGGATTTGCCCTATGAGGAAAAAGGAGAATTTTTACCGGTATGCCATACTTACGGTGTAGATTTAATTTCTCTGATCGCGCCTACCTCCCAAAACCGGATCGCCATGATTGCGAAGGAGGCAGAAGGATTTCTCTATATTGTGTCCAGCCTGGGTGTCACTGGAACGAGAAGCGAGATCAAAACGGATCTGGAAGCGATTGTTGACGTGGTCAGACAAAATACGGAGATTCCCTGTGCCATTGGGTTTGGAATCTCCACACCAGAGCAGGCAAAGAGGATGGCCGAGATCTCTGACGGCGCGATTGTCGGCTCTGCCATTGTCAAGATGATTGAGAAATATGGGAAAGAAGCACCTGTGTATGTGGGAGAGTATGTGAGGGAAATGAAAGAGGCGCTTAAGAATATATTGTGAAGTTTAAAATAGACAAAGGGAAGATGGTAAGGAGAGTTTTAAGAGAAATTTTGTTGAAGCTATATTGTGCTTGTGCTATAATCGTCGCAGGATCGGCATCCTGCGACCAAAGAATTGCGTTGTAGAAACAGGCAGAAGTAGTGAAAGGAATAGGGCATAACAATGAGGGCATTCTTAATTTTAGAAGACGGTACTGTGTTTGAGGGGACACATATAGGAGCACAGAAAGAGATCGTCAGTGAAATTGTTTTTAATACTTCCATGGCAGGATATTTGGAGGTACTGACAGATCCGTCTTATGCAGGGCAGGCAGTGTGTATGACCTATCCTCTGATCGGCAATTATGGGATATGCAGGGATGATATGGAGTCAAAAAAGCCTTGGCCGGACGGTTTTATCGTGCGGGAGCTATCCCGGATCCCGAGTAATTTCAGATGTGACATCACAATTCAACAGTTCTTAGAGGAGAACGGTGTGCCGGGAATTGCCGGGATCGACACCAGAGCCCTTGTCAGAATCCTTCGCAAGAAGGGTACCATGAACGGTATGATTACCACCGATGAGCAATATGATCTTGATAAAATTCTTCCCGTATTAAAAGCATATACGACAGGAAAGGTAGTGGAACGGGTAAGCTGTGACACAAAATATACGTTGAAGGGCACGGATGACTTGGCGCAGAACGGCCCGCTTTCCGGCAGTGCAGTTTTCTGGAAGGAGGATTTTGCAGCCGGGATTCGGGAGAAGAGACCAAGCCTGGTTCGTGAGCTGAACGGAAGAGGTCTGCGGGTAGCACTGCTTGACCTGGGAGCCAAGGATAATATCGGAAAGTCTCTGGCAGCGAGAGGATGCGACGTGACGGTTTATCCGGCATGGACCACGGCGGCTGAGATTTTGGCGGATAAGCCGGATGGCATTATGCTCAGCAACGGCCCCGGAGATCCGAAGGAATGTACTGCTATTATAGAAGAGATTCGTAAACTCTATGCTTCCGACACGCCGATTTTTGCGATCTGTCTGGGCCATCAGCTGATGGCATTGGCAACGGGAGCGGACACCTACAAGATGAAGTATGGCCATCGCGGCGGCAATCATCCGGTGAAGGACCTCTCCACGGGCAGAGTTTATATTTCCTCTCAGAATCACGGATACGTGGTGGATACGGATAAGCTGGATCCGAAGGTGGCGGTGCCGGCCTTTGTCAATGTCAATGATGGCACAAACGAAGGGCTTTCCTATACTGACAAAAATATTTTCACGGTGCAGTTTCATCCGGAAGCGTGCCCAGGACCGCAGGATTCAGGGTATTTGTTTGACCGGTTTATTACCATAATCAAGACGAAAAGTAACTCTAAGTAAGCAGAGTACGCCTACTAAGAGTTACTAAGTTTCGTCTGGAAGAACGCTGCTTCGCATCATTCTTCCGGACTATAAAATGGAGGAGATACAATGCCTAAAAATCCAAATGTAAAAAGAGTTCTTGTGATAGGTTCCGGTCCCATTGTGATTGGACAGGCGGCGGAGTTTGACTATGCGGGTACGCAGGCGTGCCGATCTCTGAAGGAGGAAGGCATGGAGGTCATTTTGGTAAATTCTAACCCAGCTACCATTATGACGGACGGCGATATTGCAGATAAAGTATATATTGAGCCACTGACGGCAAAGGTTTTGGAGCAGATTATTTTGAAAGAGAAGCCTGACTCCCTGCTTCCCAATATGGGTGGACAAGCGGGTTTAAATCTCGGCATGGAGCTGGATGAGTCGGGCTTTTTGTCGGCACACGGTGTGACGCTCCTTGGCACCACGGCGAAGACGATTCGAAAAGCGGAGGATCGTCTGGAATTTAAGGAGACCATGGAGAAGATTGGCGAACCTTGTGCTCCCTCACTGGTGGTGGAGAATATAGAGGATGGGGTGACTTTTGCAAATAAGATCGGTTATCCTGTCGTGCTTCGTCCCGCCTACACGCTGGGCGGTTCCGGCGGCGGCATTGCGCACAACCAGGTGGAATTGGAGGAGATTCTTGCAAACGGTCTGCGCCTTTCCCGCGTGGGACAAGTGCTGGTGGAGCGCTGCATTGCCGGTTGGAAGGAAATCGAGTACGAGGTCATGCGGGACAGCGCGGGTAACTGCATTACCGTATGCAACATGGAAAATATGGATCCGGTTGGTGTGCACACAGGTGACAGTATCGTGGTGGCGCCCTCCCAGACATTGGGTGACAAGGAGTATCAGATGCTGCGAAGCGCCGCGCTGAATATCATCAACGAGCTGGAGATCACCGGCGGCTGCAATGTGCAGTTTGCGCTCCATCCCACCAGTTTTGAATATTGTGTGATCGAAGTCAATCCCCGTGTGAGCCGTTCTTCCGCTTTGGCAAGTAAGGCAACAGGCTATCCGATTGCGAAAGTGGCGGCCAAGATTGCTCTTGGTTACACGTTGGATGAGATCAAAAATGCCATCACAGGCAAGACTTATGCAAGTTTTGAACCCACCCTGGATTACTGTGTGGTGAAAATACCGAGACTGCCATTCGATAAGTTCATCACGGCAAAACGAACACTTACGACTCAGATGAAGGCCACCGGCGAGGTGATGAGCATCTGCAATAATTTTGAAGGGGCGCTGATGAAGGCAATCCGCTCGCTGGAACAGCATGTGGACTGCCTGAGAAGCTATGAGTTCTCCGCACTCACGAAGGAGGAGATTTTGGAGCGTCTGGAGATTGTGGATGATCAGAGAATCTATATCATTGCGGAGGCGATCCGCAAGGGTGTGGATTATGATACGATTCACGATATTACTATGGTGGATCACTGGTTTATTGATAAAATTGCCATTCTCACTGAGATGGAGGAGCGTCTGGAGAATGAGCCTTTGACAGTGGAACTTCTGAAAGAGGCGAAGCGGATTGAATTTCCTGACAACGTAATTGCAAGGCTTGCCGGGAAAACCGAGGATGAAATAAAAAACATGCGTTATGATAATGGCATTGTCGCCGCCTTTAAGATGGTGGACACCTGTGCAGCAGAGTTCGAGGCAAGTACGCCCTATTACTATTCCGTGTTTGGCTCTGAGACGGAAGTGGAGGAAAGCCATCCGAAGAAGAAGGTGCTGGTTTTAGGTTCCGGGCCTATCCGTATCGGACAGGGAATCGAGTTTGATTACTGTTCCGTGCATGCCACCTGGGCTTTTGCCAGAGAAGGGTATGAGACCATTATCATCAACAACAATCCGGAGACAGTCAGTACCGACTTTGATATTGCTGACAAGCTCTATTTTGAACCGCTGACACCGGAGGATGTGGAGAACATTGTCAATGTGGAAAAGCCTGACGGTGCAGTAGTGCAGTTCGGCGGACAGACTGCCATCAAGCTGACGGAGAGCCTGATGAAGATGGGTGTGCCGATTCTGGGCACAAAGGCGGAAGATGTGGATGCCGCGGAGGACAGAGAGCTTTTTGATAAGATTTTGGAGGAGACACATATTCCGAGAGCCGCAGGCGGTACGGTGTACACGGCGCAGGAGGCCAAGGCTGTGGCCAACAGACTGGGCTATCCCGTGCTGGTGCGTCCCTCCTATGTGTTGGGCGGACAGGGCATGCAGATTGCTATCTCTGACGCGGAAATCGAGGAATTTATGGCGGTGATCAACCGCTACGAGCAGGATCATCCGATTTTGGTCGACAAATATTTGTCGGGCAAAGAGTTGGAGGTAGATGCGGTCTGCGATGGCACAGACATTCTGATTCCCGGCATTATGGAGCATATTGAACGGACAGGCGTGCATTCCGGCGACAGTATTTCCGTCTATCCAGCGCCCACAGTAAGCGAGAAGGTGAAGGAGACCATAGCGGAGTATTCCAGACGGCTTGCAAAGGCTCTCCATGTGGTTGGACTGATCAACATTCAGTTTATCGCCATGGGGGATGAGGTGTACGTGATTGAGGTCAATCCCCGATCCTCCCGTACGGTTCCTTATATCAGTAAGGTGACGGGCATTCCGATCGTGGATCTTGCCACAGAAGTGATTATCGGTAAAAAGATCAGGGATCTTGGCTATGAGCCGGGCCTGCAGCCTGCAGCGGATTACTTTGCCATCAAGATGCCGGTGTTCTCCTTTGAGAAGATCCGCGGGGCGGAGATCAGTCTGGGGCCGGAGATGAAGTCCACCGGAGAGTGTCTGGGCATTGCCAGAACATTTAACGAGGCGCTCTATAAGGCATTTCTCGGCGCTGGCGTCAATCTGCCTAAACACAAGCAGATGATTATCACAGTGAAGGACGCGGACAAGGGGGAAGCTATCGAGGTGGCACGCCGCTTTGAAAAGCTGGGGTATATCATTTATGCTACGAGGAGCACTGCGGCGGCATTGAACGAGGCGGGCGTCAAGGCGAGAAAAGTCAATAAAATTCATCAGGAATCCCCTACAGTTATGGATTTGATTCTGGGTCACAGAATCGATCTGGTTATCGACACGCCGACTCAGGGGAGGGATAAGAGCAGGGACGGCTTTTTGATCCGCAGGACTGCCATTGAGACAGGAGTCAACTGTATCACGGCGCTGGATACGGCAACGGCGTTGGTTTCCAGTTTGGAGAATGCAGCCACACAGGGGGAATTGGATCTGGTGGATATCGCGGGAATTGCGAGAAGATGAGAAAACCTATGAATGCAGTCAGAAATTATCAAAAAGAATTGGATAAAATGATAGAAGGTATCGGTGCGGCAGGAGAATGCGCGCCGACCCTTTTTTTACACAGCTGTTGCGCGCCCTGCAGCAGTTATGTGTTGGAGTATCTGCGGAAGTATTTTCGGATCACAGTTTTCTATTACAATCCCAATATCACTGAGGACGAGGAGTATCGCAAGCGGGTGGCGGAGCAGAAACGATTGATTGCTGCCTTTAACGCGCAGCTGCCGGAGGGGATGTATCGCATTCAAGTCGTAGAGGGCGACTACGATCCTCAATGCTTCTATGAAATTGCCAGGGGTCTGGAACAGTGCCCGGAGGGCGGAGAGAGGTGTTTTGCCTGCTATGAGCTTCGACTGCGGGAGACGGCGAAGCGGGCAAAGGAGGGGGCTTATCACTTTTTTACGACCACGCTGTCCATCAGCCCGTTGAAAAATGCTGCAAAATTAAACGAGATAGGGGAGAAGCTGGCGGGAGAGTTTGATGTCGCATGGCTGCCCTCTGATTTTAAGAAGAAAGATGGTTACAAGCGTTCAATCGAGCTGTCGAAAGAGTATGGTTTGTACCGGCAGAATTACTGTGGATGTATTTACTCCCGCGGGCAATGATCTGACTGAGCTTCGCTCAATCTCGCATTTGTCATAGAGGAATCACTGCTTTGTGATGTGGACGGGCTTAAAAGGGAAAGAGACACAAAGGAGCATTTACTGGTATGCGGATATGCAAAGAAAAACTGTGGCTGATCGTGGGTCTTTTCAATATGATTGTGTTTACTGTGGCTGGGGTTTGGTGCGCGGCACAGAGACAGGATGAGGTTGTCCTTGATGAAATCACGGTTGATGACACCAGAGGGTGGAGACAGGACGATGAGCGGTATATTGCAGAGTGTACTTTGCCCCTCCCGCATAGAATCGAAAAAGGGATTTATACGGTGAGGCTGCACTATGAAACGAAATCCGGCAGTTACCGAATTTATTATGACTGTATGCCAGACGGGAAACACTATCCGGCAGTCTATTCTGACGAGTACGAGTTGGAACCTGATCAGGAAGAGGGTTCCTTTCGCATATGGATAAATAGCGGGACAGATGATTTAATTTTAAATGCAAGCCGCAAAGGCGCATATAAGGACAGCGGCGACAGGCTTTATATAAAGTCGATGGAGCTGATAAGGGAGAACGGGATATCGTCTGTGTATCAGATGATGAAGTTCTGTTTCCTGCTCCTTTTCTTAAACGCTGTATTTGCTGCCGTTTTAAACAGGGAAAGGCTGGGTCAGGCGATCCGGGATAATCGATATGTGGTTGTTGGACTTAGCTGCATTTTTATCATCAGTTCGATCAGTGTTTTCTTTCATTCACAAAATGAGGGACATGATTTGCCGTTTCATCTGGCGAGAATTGTGGGGCTGGGAGAAGAGTTGTCCCGTGGGAATTTCCCGGTCAGAATGCAGTCTGCGTGGAATAACGGTTATGGCTATCCTGTGTCAATATTTTATGGAGACATTTTGCAATATCTTCCAGCGGTTTTATATATGATGGGGACGCCGCTCTTATATGCTTACAAAATTTATCAGCTTTTCATTCATGGATGTACAGTGGCGATTCCTTATTTTTGCTATAAAAGACTGGGAAATGACAGAGATATTGGTGTAGCGTGTACTGGGCTCTACTGCCTTTGTGTCAACAGAATTTTGAATGTGTGCCTGCGGGCGGCAGTGGGAGAGTATACGGCATATATGTTTTTTCCTATGATTTTACTTGGCATGAAGGAAATCTATGCCGGAAAGAGGGAAAAACCCTCAAAGTATGGCTGGGTTATATTGTGTGCGGGGATGACGGGAATCATTCAGAGCCATGTGCTGAGCTTTGAGATGGTATGTCTGCTGCTCGGTATATCTGCTGTTTTGCAGATCAGAAAAACTTTCAGGAAGGACATTTTCTGTTCTTTGGCAAAGAGTGCCGCGGCCACTCTGTTTCTGAATATGGGCTTCCTGCTTCCATTTCTTGATTATTCCCGCCAGGAAATTGTTATTTTGCGGGATAAGAGCACGTTTGGCGTCCAGGGAAATGGACTCAGCCTGTATGAATTGTTTTCGATGGGCACGGTCGGAGTGGGAGACGCCACCCTTTCCGTGGAGGGAGTAAAAGGAAGATTTCCGGAAGCTTTGGGACTTGGTATGATATTGGTCCTGTTGCTTACGTGTTTTGCTTTGCTTGGCTGGCAATGGGAAAAAACGGAAAGAAGGCAGCTTCTGTTTGCCATAGGAATTGCGGGGATTTCATTATTTATGTCAACCTATTATTTTCCAGGGAATCGGTTAGCGGCAATTCCTTTTGTCAGAAATGTAGTGTCCAGTATCCAATTTCCATGGCGTTTTGTGACTGTTTCTATTCCCGTACTGACCTATGCGGCCTGCCTTGTGTTCAGAAAGATGAAAATTGTCCTGCCAATGGAAAAGACAAGGTGTATGCTTGTGGGCGTCTGCATAGTCTGTGCAGTGCAGGGGCTGCAGTGTACGGATATGATTGTGCGCAGTACATCCGGTTATGTGAAATACGATGGACATGATTTGTTCCGGGAGCCGGGGACGACGATGGGCGGAGAATATCTGTTTGAGAACACGGATTTGCCGGAGGCTTTCTCAAACAACAGCGTATTGGGAGAGAATGTGGCTGTGTCAAAGGTGCAGAGGGAAGGCAATGAGATTACAGTTGCCTGTGAGGCATTCGATGAGGGATATCTGCAATTTCCGCTGTTTGCCTACAAGTATTATCAATGTGTGGATCTTGAGACAGGAGAGACGCTGCCGTACGAGAGGGGGGACAACGACCGCATTCGCCTGGGGCTGCCCGCCGGATATCAGGGCAGCATAAAAGTGTTTTTTAAGTCGCCGTGGCATTGGAGAGCGGCGGAAGCAGTGTCGCTTATCACTTTGATTATGCTTGTATTCTACCTTGTGAGGATGTATAGGACACAAAAGGGTACATGGGTAAAAAGGAGAGAAAATGCTTGATAAAACGATATTAGCGGGCTGTCTGTTATGGGGTGCTGTTTTCTTCTTTTTGTTTTGTCTCAGACCGAAGGCCTGGCTTCACAGCATGACATGGGAGATGGCGGATAATCGGGCGCGGAGATTGGTTGTTCTGGTGTTAGTGCTGACGGTACTTGTATGTACGCTGCCGATGGGACTTTCTCCTTCTTATAACGGAGAAGATCCGTCTTTTACGAATCAGTACGAGCTGCTGGCGGAGTCTATGCTAAGTGGAAAGCTTTATATCGATTATGAAGATATTGACCCGGGACTTTTGGAGATGGAAAATCCGTACGATTACGAGGCAAGAGAGGCGCAGGGGATTTCCTATCATTGGGATCATGCTTTTTATAAAGGACATTATTATATGTATTTTGGCGTTGTGCCAGTGTTTCTTGTCTTTCTGCCATACCGCATGATCACAGGAGCGAGCCTGACCACTTATCATGCCACGCAGATATTTGTGGCGGTTTATCTTTGCGGTTTGTTTTTGCTGTTCTACTCCCTGGCAAGGCGTTTTTTTTCAAAAATTTCTGTGGGCATGTATCTGATGTTGTCCGTGGCATTCTCCCTTGTGAGCGTGTGGTACAGCGTCAGCGCGCCGGCGCTGTATTGTACAGCGATCAGTGCTGGAATTTGTATGGAAATATGGAGTCTCTTTTTCTTTGTGAAGGCGGTGTATGAGTGTGGAAAAGGAGAAAGTGAGTGGCATAGTATTGGATATGCCTTTGCAGGGAGCCTGCTTGGCGCTTTGGCTTTCGGCTGCCGCCCTCCGATTGCCTTGGCAAATCTGCTTGTGCTTCCTTTGCTTGCGGAATATCTGCGGGGAAAAAAGATTACCTGGAAGCTGGTCGGACAGCTGGCTCTGGCGGCGCTCCCTTATGTGGGCATCGGTGTACTTCTTATGTTGTATAATTATATGCGCTTTGACAGTCCCTTTGAGTTCGGACAGTCCTATCAGCTTACCATTGTAGACCAGAGCAATTATGGGAGTGTTTGGACACGAATCAATCTGATAGAGATGGGGAAAAAATTTGTTTCCTATTATCTGTCTTGTAATCCTCTTGGTGATACCTTCCCTTACGTGGGATTTAATGGAGTATTCGTAAATTATCCTATTTTTTGCTTTTCCCTTTTTGGCATTTGCGCAAAAAAAGTACGCAAGGCGATGCGCAAGAAGCGTGTACTTCTGTTTACGGCGTTTTTGTTTCTCGTACCGGTTGTCATCACTTTTATGGATATTCTGTGGGCGCCTACGGTGTTGGAACGGTATCGGTCGGATATTTACTGGCTGATGGGAATTTTGTGTTATGTTGTGATCGGTTTTTATCATGGAAATCTGCAGGAGAAGGGGCGCAGACAATTCAGTTTTGGGATATCGCTCTTGGCGTTTGCTACGATAATTATGTGTATGCTGCTTTTTCTTGTGCCTTATGATTTCAATTATACCTTCCATTATATCGAGAAGTTGGAAAAGATTCGGCAGATTATCATGCTTCGGAGAGGCGTGGGGTTGATATAGGCAACAGTGCAGCGTAACAGGGAAGTCGAGGGCCAAACTGTTACAGTGCAGCAGAGATTTCGCTTTGCCTGAGTTGCTTTTGGAAGTAGAAACGGATATACTGTAAAGAAGCGGGCGACAGTCTTGATACGACAGAATAAAAAGCAAAATACAGAAAGGCATGGTTGTAAGAATGCAAAAAATATTGGATTTGATTTCGGAGGAAATGAAAAAAGCCTTTGAGGCAGCAGGATATGAAGGAGAGCTGGGCAGAGTAACCCTCTCCAATAGGCCGGATTTGTGTGAATATCAGTGTAACGGTGCCATGGCTGGAGCGAAGAAGTATCACAAGGCACCGCTTGTGATTGCGCAGGATGTGGCGGGGCAGCTTGGGGAGAGTGAGGTGTTTTCAGAGGTGACGGCGGTGGCGCCGGGTTTCCTGAATCTGAAAGTGAAAGAGGCATTTGTTCGGAACTATTTGCGCAGAATGCAGGAGAGTGAAAAATTCGGCATGGAAATGCCCGATAAAGCAAAGAAAATAATTATTGACTATGGTGGTCCAAATGTAGCAAAGCCGCTTCATGTGGGGCACCTGCGCTCAGGCATCATTGGGGAGAGTATCAAGAGAATCTGCCGTTATGCAGGCCATGAAGTGATCGGAGATATTCATCTGGGGGATTGGGGTTTACAGATGGGATTGATTATTACAGAGTTGCAAAAAAGAATGCCTAAGCTCGTCTATTTTGATGACGCCTATACAGGGGAGTACCCCAAGGAGGCACCCTTTACCATATCGGAGCTGGAGGAGATTTATCCTACAGCGAGTGCGAAGTCCAAGGAGGATGAAGCCTACAAAGCGGCTGCCATGGAGGCTACCTATAAACTGCAGAACGGCGTGAGGGGTTACCGTGCCCTTTGGCAGCATATTATCAATGTTTCCGTGGCGGATTTGAAGAGAAACTATGAAAATCTGCAAGTGGAATTTGATCTCTGGAAGGGAGAGTCTGATGTCCACGACATCATTCCCGGCATGGTGGAAGAGATGAAAAAAGGCGGTTATGCTTATGAAAGCGACGGTGCGCTGGTGGTGGATGTGAAGGAAGAGACAGACACTAAGGAAGTCCCGCCATGTATGATTTTGAAATCCGACGGGGCATCTCTCTATAATACGACTGATCTGGCGACCATTATGGATCGGATGGCGAACTATCACCCGGATAAGCTGATTTATCTGACGGACAAAAGGCAGGAGCTGTATTTTGAGCAAGTGTTTCGCTGTGCAAGGAAGACTAAGTTGGTCAATGAAGATACAGAGCTTGTGCACATAGGCTTTGGCACTATGAATGGTAAGGACGGCAAGCCCTTTAAAACGAGGGAGGGCGGTGTTATGCGTCTGGAGAACTTGATCCGGGAAATTAATGAAGAGATGATCCGCAAAATTCAGGATAATGCGAAGACAAAGGGTTATGAGGTCGATGCAGAACAGGCAGAGGAGACGGCTAAGATTGTGGGACTTGCGGCAATTAAATACGGAGATCTTTCTAATCAGGCGTCTAAGGACTATATTTTTGATATGGACAGATTCACATCCTTTGAGGGGGATACCGGGCCGTATATTCTCTACACGATTGTACGCATCAAGTCAATTTTGAGCAAATATGTGGAACAGGGCGGAAAATTGACTGATATAGTCATAGAAGATGCGACGAGTGTGTCAGAAAAGGATATGATGCTGGAATTGGCGAAGTTTAACGCCATGATGGAGACAGCTTATGAGGAAATTGCACCTCACAGAATTTGTGCTTACATCTACGATCTGGCTAACGCTTTCAATCGTTTTTATCATGAGACAAAAATATTGACTGAAGAGGATAATAGAAGGAAAGCAGGATGGATTGCGCTATTGAAACTGACTAAAGACGTTTTAGAGGTTTGCATAGATCTGCTTGGTTTCAGTGCACCGGATCGAATGTAAAAAGATAGATAAAAGTACTTGACAAACAATGACAATTAATTGTATACTAGCAGAGCGGGTTGCGTGAGTAGCCCGCACACAATTGGGGTCTTAGCTCAGCTGGGAGAGCATCTGCCTTACAAGCAGAGGGTCATAGGTTCGAGCCCTATAGGCCCCATTTGGAAAGCCAATGATGGTTTCCTAATATTTATATGGTTATATGGCGAGATAGCTCAGCTGG
>DLAA01000150.1:0-5433 GCA_002493835.1 Lachnospiraceae bacterium UBA7060
CCCTATGGGCAGGCTCCAGTCCGTGATCGGAGGCAAATGGAAAATCCTGATCTTATGGTATGTGTCCTTTTACAAAGTCCAGCGGTTCGGGGAACTGATGCGCCGCCTTGACGGCATCACGCAGTCCACGCTCACAAAGCAGCTCCGGGAACTGGAAAGTGACGGTTTCCTCCACCGGGAGATTTACAGGGAAATCCCGCCGAAGGTGGAATACTCACTTACCGAATTCGGGGAGAGCTTCATCCCCGTCCTGCAGACCATGATGGCATGGAGCGAGACATACCTCTGCCCTGACTGGCAGAACCCCTATGAAAAATAATCCGTTCTTGCACGAAACGACTATAAGCACAAACCCAAACCGCCGTGTAAGCATATTACCTCTGATTCCCCCGCTTTCCAAGCAATTTCCCTTATCAGGCCACCCGGCCTGCCTGCGGAAAAGGCAGACCGCCGCATATGGCGGATGATGGCCATAGTGCGGCGGTTGATTCTATCTGGTGTTAATCCATATAACACCGGCCTGACTATTTCACAAGTCCAACATTGCATCTGATATGATACGTATGCTTTCCTGCTGTTTTGAATGATTCTCCATCTGCTTCATGATCTTCCCATCTTTTATGAATAAGATTCTTCTGGCATAGCTTGCAACCACCGGGTCATGCGTCACTACCACAACCGCTTTTTTCTTCCGGCCATTTATTTCTGCAAAATAATCCATAATTTTTTTTGCTGATACCGTATCTAAATTCCCGGTCGGCTCATCTGCCAGAATGATATCCGGCTCATTAGACAATGCCCTTGCAATTGCTACCCGCTGCTTTTCCCCGCCGGAAAGTTCATAGGGATATTTTTTCAAAAGGCCCGATATTTCCAAAAGGTCAGCATTCCTGTCAACAACTGCCCGCATATCCCGGTACTTTGTTTTATTCAGCACCATCGGGATCATGATGTTCTCCTCAACAGACAGATTGTCCATTAGATTAAAATCCTGGAATACAAAGCCGATCCTGTTTTTTCTAAGTTCCGCCAGTTGGTCTGAACTGAGCCTCCGTACATCGACATCCTCATAAAACACCTTCCCTTTGGTTGGTTTATCAATGGTTCCCATGATTTTCAACAGTGTCGTCTTCCCACACCCGGAATGCCCCATGATGCCTATAAAATCACCCTTTTCCACATGAAAATCAATTCCCCGTAAAACGGGATATTCCCTGTCCCCGGCTACTTTATTCACGATGGAATGGTTATAACTTTTCCTCAGCCCACATATATTTACCAGACTCATTCCGTATTCTCCTATTCATTCATAATAATTTTCGTATTCTTTTTAAGCACCATTTTTTTTATCCAGCAAAAGTACATGACATTGAAACCCACAAATATGATTTGGAATGGTATGTACTTACATATATAATATTCAAAGGCCATATCACTTCCAGCCATTTCCGCCGCCATGTATACGCCCGACAATAAGAGTGACAAAACAACCGGTATTTCCATCAGCTTCCTGTATTCCGAGGACATGGCCTTATAGATTGATTTCTCCGACATGCCAATATGGTACAGAATCCTGTACTTCTGATTTAAAAACGGCATATCTCCCTGCAGCTTCAATGCAAAGATTCCAAAAAAGGAAAAAATGCAGAAAACTCCTGCGAATATACTGATAATCTTGACATAAACCATATTTTCATCCGCATCTTTTAAGAACGCACATCTCCAAAATATATCCGTCCCATTTTCCTGAAAGCAGTATCCATACTGTTCAAATTCTTTCTGCATGCTTCCATTTTTAGCGAAAATGCTATACACTTCATCCTGATAGTCCGCAACAGCCGCCTCCGGCAATACGGCAAACTGCCAAAGGCAGTCCGGCTGTTCCGTCCCGAAAACAACTTCATTCTGCCCTTTTGTAACGGTAAAAACCTTTTCTTCACTTAAACAGATAAATTCCGGCTTTTCTATATCCAGCATCGTAGATTCATTTATCCATACAGCCTCTGTATCTTCCAGACGTAATTCCTGTGCTGTCAGCCGGCTGTAATCCCTGTCCGATATGCAGAAAACAGCCGTTCCATTGTATAGATATCCTTTTACTGCCGGTATCTCAATCCCGTCCCTGCCCACCATTTCCCGTGCCATATCCTTCATGCCGCCGTCTTGTATGACTCCTACAAAACCATAGGGGTATACCGGGCTGTCCACATCTTCCGGCATCCGTGAAATCACGGACCCACCCGTAAAGTACAGGACTGCAAAACTAAGCACCAGCATAATAAACAGCAGCCTGCAATTACTTTTAAACTGATAATAAAATTCATTTAATGTGACCATATGTTTATAATAAAAATTCTTAAACAGCTTCAGCAGCATCAACACCAGGCTGCCGCCATATGACATAACCATGTATACCCCGGCCAGACATATGCCCATACTAATGAAACGATATGGAAGTCCACTTTCCCTTAACAGACGCATCGAGGCAATGATGAGAACGATTCCCCCAATTACCAGAAAGCAGGTTCTGTTATGCCTCCCCTCCTTTTTCGTTTCCCTCAGCCGCATTTCTGACAGATTCCTTTTGCAAAAATACAATAATACCAATGGATATTCTAACAGGAAAAGCATAAGGTTTACTTTCATAACCAATTTGATAACCTGAACAACATCAGCCACGGAAACCGCAACCAGATATTGAAATAAGCCAAGAATAAACAAAAGCAGGGCGGAAAACAGCCCTCCTGCCAAGATACCCAAAACCACAGAAAAAGCATAAATTAATAGAAATTCCACAGAAAAAAATTTGAATATAAATTTTCTGCTGCTTCCCAGCATGAGCAGCAGGCTGTAATCTTTGTTCTTTGTCCTGACATAATACGCTGTTGAGTAAAGGACAAAACAGATGGACATCACCCCCGCCGCCAAAAAGAACATGGTGCAGAGCCAGTTCATGCTGCCGGTTTTTTCGTTCAGCCCATACTTGTCATTTACCATAAAAGCAGTCCCAAAAACCATCTCCAATGCAACTGACAGAATGATGCTGAAAGAATAAAGCAGCATATTTTTCTTATCCATATTTTTGTAAACCATTTTTGCAAGCATTGCACTTCCCTCCTAGGCTTCCATGCTTTTCAGCACCTTTTCAAGCATCTCCACATATTCCTTAAAATTAGAGATGCCTGTTTCCGTAAGCATGTATGAACTCTGCGGCTTTTTACTTACAAATTCTTTTTTACAACTGATGTAACCCCATTCCTCTAATTTCAAAAGCTGCGCTCCCAGGTTGCCAGAGGTTGCGTCCGTATATTTTTTTAACTCAGAAAAACTTTTTTCTCCCGTAATCAGTGCCGATATCACGGAAAGCCTCAATTTATTGCCAAATACCTCCGGCATTGAAGAAATCTCCATGCTATCTTTCTCCTTTTCTTTTCAGATGGATTCCAAGCAGTATCATCCCTGCCGAAACAATAATGCCTGTTAAAATGCTGTCGATACCTACATTTACATTATTTCCGAGTATACTCCCCACTTTGATTTCAATCCCCATCCCCGACAAAAGCATATATAAGACCACAATCAGAAAAGCAGCCCGCTGTATTAGCTTATCCTGTATCACAAAGCCTAAGACTAAGCATCCGATCAGAGGAAAAAGGAATGTTAAAGTCTTTTGATAAAAATAAACATCCTGTTTCCCAAAATTTACAGCCGAAAAGAATATGCGGAAAACTTCTCCTCCAATCAGGAGAGTCCCCCAAATATTGATCATGCTTAAACTCAAAGCATTATTTCGGTTTTTTAACTTATGCCGGTAAATAATAAACAAAACAACATACCCTAATACCGATATGTAATTAAGCCCCCTGAAAAGCATCCAGACCGCATATTCCACATGGTCCATCCTTTTTATTATCTGGAACAGGGTAACATATAATAAGCACGTCACCGTGTTTATCATGCCAATAGAAATAAAAAAATTGGCTATCCTCGAAAAATCATTCTGGGTTCTGTCAATTACTTTTTTGATCAAGTTTACTTCTTCAATTGCTTCTGTAACATTCTGCATCATCGTTTTCCTCCTTTTAGTCTATTTTATAGACTACTCTATATTATAGTTCAGTTTTATATTTTGTCAAGGCATTCTTTCTAAAATCATAGCTGAAACTGAGCTGTCCCCAGCACTCCCCCTTTAAACCGTGCTATGCTGCAAACATCCCAAAATTCCTGTAGATTCTATATCACAGAATCATTGAACGACCTGAAGCCATCTCGAATCAAAAATGTACCGTCTACCTTTTAGAACGCGCGCCCGCTGGGCTGGGCGCACTCAACAAAAAAAGAGCCGTCATCCAGCCCTTTTCTCATTTATTCCATCTCCCTGAACGTGCCAGCCATTCCTCCCACAAGGCTCCACTGGCGCTGCATATAGGATTTCAGATTTTCCGTGCTTTGCCGATATGCCTCACAAGCCATTGACGGATTATCAAAATGCTCCATGATCGCACAGGCGGCGCAGTCCCCACTCTCCATCCCTGCAGATATGCCCTCGCCCATCGGGTTTAAGAACCCAGCGACTTCCCCAACGAAAAAGATACGCCCCACACCGTAGTCTACACGGCATCCCGGACGGATATGCGGCATCAGCCACTTCTCTTCCTTCGTCTGCCTGCTGATACGCAGGTGGTGCTTTTCCTCCATATAGGCAATGAATCGCCCGTAATAATGCCCGATCTTATCCATATCCTTCACGGAAACGCCAAGCACCAGCAGGTCATCCTTTACATTGAACCACGCATCATACTCCGAAAGCTCCGGCTGCAGGTACGCATAGAAGTAATGCGGGTCTAAGTCTATGCTGCCCTCGTTAAATGTCTGAAATGTGGTTATGTATCCGGGAACCTCCCCGGTGATCTTCCGCTTTAATGTCCCGACAACACCCTCGCCGTCAATCACATACCTTGCGCTTTCCGTATAATCACTTTCCCCATGCAGACTGATTTCCACAAATCCGTCCTTTTCCGTGCAGGAAAGAGCCGCCACGCCGTCCCTGACCTCTGCGCCGCTCTCCTTTGCTTTCCCCGCAAGCCACCCGTCAAAATGGCTGCGCCATACATTCAGCCCCTCCTGCTCGAAGCGGTATTCCTTCCCTGCATCATTTGTGAAGATCATTCCCTTGTTATCTGTCGGGGTACACATGGCGAACTCCGGCACGGTTTCCCCGAAATACTTCCTTACAAACTCCATTGATTTCTTTATCAGTACGCCCGAACAGGACTTGTACCTTGGCATCTCGAATTTTTCCACCAAAAGAACCTTATAGCCTTTTTCCGCTAAAACCTTAGATGCCGTGCATCCCGCAGGCCCCGCGCCGACCACTATCACATCATACATCTGCATACCATCCTCTCTGCTGTTTCCTATTACTTCGGCAGA
>DLAA01000150.1:5706-6189 GCA_002493835.1 Lachnospiraceae bacterium UBA7060
GCTGTTTCCTATTACTTCGGCAGAATATTGTTCCCGCTAAAGCAAAAGCATCCACTGAATTATACCATAAAAATTTTCTGTTTTTCACCCGATGGCACGAAACGACTATTTTCCGGGAATGGAAAGCAAAAAAGGGCCATTGCACAGCCCTTTTCCTCCTGCAAATATTTTTCAATTTTTCTGTATACTATCACGCAAAACTCCAAACTATCACGGAAACTCATATACAAACACGGAAACTCCAGGCAGTTTCCGTGTTTGTATCATATCCCCCGTTTTTCAACAGCATTTTCCGTCAAACTAATGTGCCTTTCAGCCAAAACCGCCAATATCTTACACCCTTTTACCTTTCCGTTTTATACTATCACGGAAACCCCTGACTTTTGCGTGAAAGTATACTTTTGCCTGATAGTACGATTTTTTCCCCTATCGCCATCCTATCAGCGGCATCCAAAAACACGATCGGGTAGGAGGCTACCCATT
>DLAA01000026.1 GCA_002493835.1 Lachnospiraceae bacterium UBA7060
TTTTTTAATTTCAGCAATTTAACTGATTATCCATTATGATTTCCCACCCCGTGAAAAGTAACTATGAACCAGTCAGGGTAAGCTGCTGTTTCAATTTACTACTTCAAATCTACTTCAAATTCAAAAAAAATACGGGGCGTTATGAAAAGGTTTGAGAAGTTTTTGGATTTTCATAATCGCTGAAATGCCCTAAAAATAGGGGCTTGCGGCATATTCTGTTATTTATCAATGTTCATCAAAAGGCGTCATTTTGTAGTAAAATGGTGTAGTAAATGGTGTACTGAATGAATGGCAGGAGGGTGTTTTGGATGTAAGTGATTTTCGATTCTGATTCATGCTATTAATATTGAAGCTTCAGAAAAATCAGATTGTGAGTCCTTGCACGATAGGATATAATAATAGTAACATAATGATGAGATGGCAAAAGAAAAGACAGCCAAGAAGGCGGTGATTAGATGGCTAGAGAAGAAATACGGCAGGATACCAGAACTGTAGAGCAGATTGTTGATGGAATGAGTTTATTCGATGATGATCTGATGTCTATGGTATTTGATGGGAATATAGAAGCAACGGAGCTTTTGTTAAAGATTATACTGAAAAAAGACGATATTCAAGTTATAAGCGTTGTAGGACAGCGAGAATTGCAGAGCCCGGTGGTTGGCGGGCGGGATATCCGCTTGGATATTCTGGCAAAGGACAGCACGGGAAAGCATTATAATGTAGAGGTACAGCAAAAACCGGAAGGGGCGCACATTAGACGAGCCAGATTCCATAGCAGCATGATGGATTCCCGGATGCTGAAAGCGGGGCAGGAGTTTTCGGAACTTCAGGATTCGTATATGGTGTTTATCACCCGGACGGATATCTTTAAGCGTGGGATACCGATCTATATGATCAATCGTCATTTTGAGGAAACGAATGAGTTATTTGATGATGGTTCTCATATTGTGTATGTGAATGGAAATTATAAGGGAGACGATACGGTCGGAAGATTGATGCATGACTTTGGCTGTAAGGAAGCGAAGGATATGTATTATTCGGAATTGGCTAAAGGGGTAAAGCATTTTAAGGAAGAAGGAGGTCGGAAGAGAATGTGTGAAGCGGTTGAAAAGTATGCGAAAGACTATGCGGAAGAATATGCGAAGCAAAAGGCAGAAATTGTAAGACTGGACAGTCTGTTGGAGTCTATAAGAAATCTTATGGCAAATATGAAACTGGGGGCAGAGCAGGCGATGAATGTGCTTGGGATTGAAGAACAGGATAGAGAGATTTTGCAGAAAAGGTTGTAAAGTTATTAGGTATAATTGATGTGGAAAGCAAGGAGTATTCTGAATGGAAGGGATACTCCTTGCTTATTCCTGTATGTCACCTACGATAACTTTGGCTGTGTAGTAGGACATTTATTTTATAGAAACGTTTTTGGGATTATTGAAGTTATCAATAGCAATATGCGTATTAGTCTATGCTTGAAGAAAAGAGGGATACTGATGTTTGAGATGAAGGAATATGTATCCATATTTCAAAGGAATGGCGTTAAAGAGGCAGAGCATTATAGAATGGATAATGCACCCAAAAAGATATATAAATTTATTCCATTTTTTGATAATGGGAATTCAAAAGTAAATAAGAGAAGTATTGAAACTATAGAAGAAAAAAGGTGTGGGCTTCAAAATATTTTTCTTTAAATGATCCATTTGAGTTTAATGGAATGTATTTAGATGAAGAAAAGATATCAGCGTCAGGGAACGATGTTGGTACATTTTATGAATATTGGAAATACATTACGGATTGTTTTATTACGATAAGTTTTTGTGCAGAAAAGGAAAATTTACATCCTTTAAATAATATGCCTATGTGGGCGTATTATGCTAATAACCATCATGGTATATGTGTTGAATATGATGTTTGTAATCCAATATGTTTGTATCCAGTCTCCTATGAGCAGGAGAGAAATCCAATGAGTGTGGTTCTTGGTAATTTTATGGCATTATCACTTGATGCTGTAAACGGAAAAATATCTGGGCAGAACCCTGAATTATTAAAGTATCAATTTCTTATTTTGAATTTGATGTGTGTTAAACACAGGTCATGGAAACAGGAAAATGAATTTAGGATTTTGTTTCCATATCCAAGGTTGCAAGAAAATGGAAAGAGAGTAGGTTTAAAAGATATAGGGTTAGAAATAAGTGCAATTTATTTAGGAAAAGATTGTAGTACTAGGAATCAAAATAGATTGAAAAGTATGTCAATCAATTTAGGAATTAATTTATATAAAATGAGAGTCAATAATCAAAGCAGAAAATTTGATATGTGTTTCGACAGAGTTCAGTAATTTAAATGTGCTTTATACATTAGGGGGGATATATGGCAAAGAAAGGATTAGATATTTCTACGATACAAGCAGTGTTAAAAGATGTACAGACAAATTTAGGATGGTCATTATGCATTGGTGCTGGTACAAGTGTTCCAGTTTTGCCGGATTGGTTTTCACTGGTTGAAAGGCTGATTAATCATAATTGTAGTTCTGAAGATAAAATTGATATAGATGTATATAGAGGGATGGGCTTTTCGGCGGATGCAATGATTCAGGCAGTAAGAAACAGATTACATATAAGTGACGATGAATTTATTCATTTGCTGTCAGAAGAGGTATATGCTCCAATCAGAGATAGAATAAGTTTAAACGAATGGCAATCGTTTATAAAAGTCCATGAGGCATTTGTGTTATCTGGAATAAC
Organism: Lachnospiraceae bacterium UBA7060; assembly: GCA_002493835.1. Lineage (GTDB taxonomy): Bacteria > Bacillota > Clostridia > Lachnospirales > Lachnospiraceae > UBA3282. The sequence continues at coordinate 2,739 of DLAA01000026.1, forward strand.
AGATAGAGAATGGAGAGATTTTGCAAAGGTAAAAGATTGTTTGTTGATAGATACATCGGCAAATCTTTTGGCAGAGGTAGTTGTGGAAGCAATTAAAAACGATCAGGCACCGAAAGCTATATTGACATTTAATGGTGAAGCTGTCTTTTTGGCACTACTTAATTATTATTATTGGATAAATAGGACAGATAACAGAAATAAGTTTGATAGGATCATAAATGGTATTTCCTATAAACATATTGATAGAATACCATACATTCATTGCCATGGTGTTTTGCCAATAAATGATGCAAAGCCGAGAAAGGGGCGAAATGCAATTGAAAAGCTGGTATTTTTGGAAGAAAGTTATTTGCAACTTGCAAATTCGCCTATGTCATGGCAGGCGATTAATTTCATAGAAAACTGTATGCAGAGCAAAATGGTTTTTGTAGGAGTGTCCTTATCAGATCCCAATATGAGGCGCTGGTTGGGCTGGATTCATAATAATAAAGTGCAGGAATTGAAAAGTAACGGAATTGCATATGGTGAATCAACAGAGCATTTTTGGATAAATAAAAAACCTGAATCAGAGGTAGAAAGAGTATGGGTAGAGGAAAGTGTTGCACATCTGGGGGGTAGATTGGTATGGATAGATGAATGGAATCAAGTGGGAATAGCTTTGAAGAAAATTTTGGCATTATGATAATTGCAATCAGTCTTAAGAGGGTGTATTATGTAACTGGCAACTTCCTGACTCTCCATCCCAAAATGATTAGGGAGAGAGCGAGGTGCTTTCCAAAAAGGAGAATATTACTCTCCTTTTTGGAATCAGGGTATCTCGAAAAGTCAGGTTAATATAGATAAAGTTTCTATAGCAATCAGTGAATGAAAGACTTGTTTATTTCAGTTACTTGTGTTAGCATGTAATCATTAAACAACATCAAACTATTGATCCAGAAAGAAAAGGAGGACTTGCCATGCAGAAAAATACAACAACCCATAACAGAATAATGCAACTGACAATCAAAGGTATGTCACTCCGTGCGTCTTACAGATAGCTTTATTTTATCGTGCAATAGAAAGTTCTGATAATGATTTTGGAAATTTTTATTGTCCTGTACAGATAGTGAAAGAGTAGCCAGCACCTTTGGGGTGCTTTTTTTGCGCCCATTTTTACGGAGAAAAGGAAAAGAAAGATTATGAAAACAGTAAAAGGCATTTACGCCGAAGCAAAGATTTTTACAGATGATGTGGAAGGCTACGCTCTGGCACAGGTAAAAATGATATGCGATAACGAAATTGCAGACGGCAGTACGGTTTGCATGATGCTCGACATCCATCCGGGTAACATTGCGCCGATCGGTCTTTCCATGACAGTCACGGATAAGGTGATCCCGCAGCTCTTAGGTGTCGATATCGGCTGTGGCATGACCTGTGTAAAACTGAATAAGAGTCATGCGGAGTTCCAGAAATTAGACAGGGTGATCAGGGAGAACGTACCATCCGGTTTCAACATTCGGAAAGAACCTCATCATATGGCGGAGGATTTTTCCTATGAAGGGCTCCATTGCCATCGCCACATCAACGGACAGAAAGCAGACAGAAGTCTTGGCACGCTTGGCGGCGGCAACCATTTTATAGAGTTGGATAAGGGTGATGATGGCAGTCTGTATCTTGTTGTGCATACAGGAAGCAGGCATTTAGGGGAGGAAGTGGCGGAATATTACACGAAACTTGCCAATACCTGCCTGAAAGAGCAGGGCAAAGATGTTCCTTATTACATGAGTTACTTAGAAGATGATAACAAGACTGCCTATCTGGAGGATGTACAGATCATCCAACGCTATGCCGAATGGAACAGAGAGATCATTGTCAGGGAGATATTGAAAGGCATGAAGTGGAAAGCGGTAGAACAGTTTTCTGTGCCTCACAATTATCTGGACGATTCCGGCATACTCCGCAAGGGCGCTATCTCTGCGAAAAAAGGAGATCCTGTAGTGATTCCGGCAAATATGCGGGACGGGATCATCTTAGGCATAGGGAGGGGCAATGCAGCGTGGAATTATTCTGCGCCGCATGGTTCCGGCAGAAAGTTAAAGCGCGAAGATGTAAAGAACCAGTATACGGTATCGGAATTTAAAAAGGAAATGAAGGGCATTTACAGCAGTTGTGTCAGTGCGGACACCTTAGATGAAGCGCCTTTTGCCTACCGTTCCATAACGGAGATCGCAGAGCAGATCAAAGATACTGTGGAGATCGCAGAAATATGGAAGCCTGTCTATAATTTTGAGGCAGGGAGCAGAAAGTAGAGGAGAAAGGAATTTATGATAGTACAGATCAGTGCAGGACAGGGGTCGTCTGAGTGTCAGCTTGCGGTGGTGAAGCTGTTTGCGGTATTAAAAAGAGAATATGAGGATTTAGAAGTGATATTCGAGACAAAGGGGTATGAGAAAGGCTGCTTAGATTCCATCCGCTTTCGGACGGCGCAGGATCTGAGCGGTCTTGAGGGAACAGTATTGTGGATATGCAGGAGCCCATTCCGTCCGAATCACAAGCGAAAAAATGGGTATGTGGATGTGAGTATCATCCCGGAGCAGGGAGAGATTGCGTCCGGGAAAGAATACCGTATCGAGAAGTTCCATTGTGGCGGGAAAGGAGGACAGAATGTCAATAAGGTAGAGACTGGCGTGCGGATCATCCATATACCAACAGGACTTGTGGCGCAGTCCACAGAAGAGCGGAGCCAGTTTTTGAATAAGCAGCGCGCAATGGAGAAATTGCAGGAAAAACTTGCGGATTTACAGAAGGAGCAGGAAGCGAAACAAGTAAATGCCGCATGGCGGGAGCATACCCGCATTGTCAGGGGAAACCCGGTGCGGACTTATGAAGGAGAGAGATTTGTTTTGAGAAAATAACAGGAATACGCTGTCTGTCCTAAAGCGTATAAGATACTCCCGCAACTATATATTATATTCATGACACTATAGTGAACCCCGTGCCGGTCATGGCATGGGGTTCTTGCTTTTGGGATCTGAAAGAAAAGGAGCGTGAGTTTATGAAAAAGATCCAGACAGAAACACAAGCGGAAGATGCCGCAAAGGTCACGGAACTTGTCGCAAAGCTGAACCGATACAGGCATGAATATTACAACTTAGCGGCACCCAGCGTATCGGATGCGGTGTATGACCATCTCTTCGACGAACTGCAGGAACTGGAGAAAAGAACGGGTATCATCCTCAGCAATTCTCCCACTCAGACGGTTGGCGCTGTCCCTGTCAGTTCGCTGAAAAAGGTGAAGCACAGCATCCCGCTGCTCAGTCTTGACAAGACCAAGCAGATGGAGGAGCTTCTGGAAATGGCAGGGAAATCGGTGTCCCTCCTGATGCTGAAGCTGGACGGGCTTACCGTAAAACTCTGTTATGAGGACGGACGGCTTGTGGAGGCGTCAACCAGAGGAGACGGGGAAACAGGTGAGATGGTCATCCATAACATCCCCGCCTTTTATAACGTGCCTGTCTCCATTCCCCATAAGGGCAGGCTGGTGGTGACCGGGGAGGGCATCATCCATCAGGATGACTTTGAGAGGATAAAAGGGGAGATACCCAGCGCGGATGGAAAAGGGGCATGTAATGCGAGAAACCTTGCCGCCGGCTCGATCAGGCTGTTAGATCCTGCCGCCTGCAGAAAACGCCATATCCATTTCTATGCGATCAATGTGATAGAAGGGATGGAGGTATTCGGAGAGATCGCGGACAGCCGCGGGAAATTACTGGAGGCACTGCTGCAGCTTGGCTTTGAGATCTGCCCTTTTGTGCCGCTGCCGGAAAAAATTTCTTTGGAGGGGATGAAACATGCGGTGCGGTATATGGACAATAATGCCGCCTATAGGAAACTGCCGATCGACGGCATGGTTCTGCGCTATGACAGCCTTTCCTATTCCAGAGGATGCGGGAAGACAGGCCACCATTATAAGGACGGTATCGCCTATAAATTTGAGGATGAGGTGCAGGAGACAGTCTTCCGGTCTGTGGAATGGACGCCCGGACGTTCTGGCGAGATAGCGCCGGTCGCTGTGTTCGACGCGGTGGAGATTGACGGATGCTGTGTATCAAGGGCAAGCCTGCATAACATTTCCTTTATCAGAGATCTGGAACTGCATCCGGGGTGCCGGATACTGGTATCTAGGCGGAACATGATCATCCCGCATATCGAGGATAACATTGACAGGGGGCATTATGAAAAGGGGATGATACCAGAAAAGTGTCCCTGCTGCGGGAACCCGGTAAGGATTTATGCGAGAAAAGGCGGTAACGGGCGTACCATTGAGACACTTCACTGTGACAACCCGGACTGCAGGAACCAGCTTTTACGGAAACTGGTGCATTTTGCGGGGAAAAAGGCAATGGACATTTCCGGCATTTCAGAGGCAGTTATTGATAAATTCATTGAAAAAGGGTTCCTCCATACCTGTCAGGACTTTTACTATCTGGACCGTTACCGGGATGAGATCATCCGCATGGAAGGCTTCGGGGAAAGGTCTTATGAGAAACTGCAGGAATCCATTGAAAAGAGCTGCCATACGACTTTTGTAAGATATGTGGTGGCAATGGATATCCCCCTGGTCGGCAGGACGGCGGGCAGGGTACTGGACAGTTTTTTCAAGGGAAACCTGCAGGAGTTTGCTAAAGCGGCGGTGGACTGCTTTGATTTCACATCCCTGCCGGAGTTCGGGGAAAAGATGAGCCGGAGCATTTGGGAGTGGTTCCATGACTGGGATAACCTGAAATTATGGAAGACGTTACAGAAAGAATTTCATTTTGAGGAAAGAGAGGAAAAAACTATGAGAAATAGAACAGAGAACAATCCGTTTGCAGGATGCACGGTTGTAGCAACAGGAAAACTTGAGAATTTTACCCGTGACAGTATCAACAGCAGGATCACCAGCCTTGGGGCAACGGCGGGAAGTTCCGTCACCCGTAAAACAGATTACCTGATCTGCGGGGAAAAGCCGGGCAGCAAACTGGCAAAGGCAAGGGAGCTTGGCATCCCTGTCCTGACGGAGCAGGAGTTCCTTGCCATGATCCCGGCATGACAGGAGGGGATGGAAAAGATGATCAGACTGGATGATGGAAGAGGTATCATAGGTTTCGATGATGGCTACCAGCTAGGAAAGACCGCAAACTTTGTCTTTGATAACGGCGTACATATGTTGGGGAGCGCAGAGCCGACACTGAAAGAAAATTCCCTGTTCTATGACGGGGAATATTTCAAGGTCGGGGAAGGCAGGGCGGCAATCACGGAAGATAAGGTATCGGATGATACGGCAAGGCTCCGAACAATGGCTGGAATCGCTATGGAACTGCGCAGGGAAGGACTTTGCAAGGCAGAGATTGTGCTTGTGGCAGGGGTGCCATTTTCCAACTATGGCAGGGACAAGTTAAAACTGACCGACTATTATAACCAGCGGAATGTATTGGATTTTTCCTATGAGGGAGAGGATTATTCTGTGACGGTCGGAAAGGTGATCGTCTGCCCACAGTGTTATTCCGCCATCGCTTCCCAGCTTGGAAATATGAAAGGCGATTATCTGGTCGTGGATATCGGGAGCAAGACAACGGATGTGGTCTATGTGCAGAACGGATTTCCGGTAGAGAGCAAGTCCATCACGATCGAAAAGGCGATGGTCAAGTGGATCAAAGAGATCCAGCGGGACATGAAGGTGCAGACCGGGAAGGATATACCGGAGCATGAGGTGATGAAGGTGCTGTTAAAAGAAGAGAGCCATCTTCCCATAGTATATGCGGAGCTGATAAACGGGATGATGCGGGAGAAGATCTGCTCGCTGGAACTGGAACTTGCGGAGCGCGGTTATGACATGGACTATACCAATCTCATCTATGTGGGCGGCGGTGCGCTGATGGCCCGCGACCATGCAGGGAAATACCGGAGCCACACAGCATACGATTGTGACCTTTGTGCCAATGCGAAAGGCTACGAGTTCCTTGCAGGACAGATGATGGGAAAGAAGGTGGGCTGATGGCGGGAAAGCAGAGGTCGGTATTCATCCGTTTTAATATGGCGGATGAAACAGACTGTGACCTGTATCTGAAACTTGCGGAGGCGGCTGGAAGTTCTGCGTCATTGACATCGTATGTCAAAAGGGTGTTGGAAGAACATTTCCGTATAAAAATGGAGATCACCGGAAGGCAGGAGTTCCATGAGCAGATGCTGTCGGCAGTACGGGAAGAAATGCAGGCACAGGGCATGAAGCTGGTAGGCGCGTTACTGGCGGGGATAGGAGCCGTGAGTGCTTCGGTGAAGAAGGGTGAAGCGGAACCAGCCATAACAGAGCTACCGGAGGTCTGTGAGGAATTGCCGGAGGAGCTTAACGGGGTTCTTGACCTTATCAGCTAAATGAAACCTGACCAACGGTCATGATTTTTAGGCAGGAGGGCATGGTAGGATATGGTGGTGTCCGTGTGCCTTTGTAGAGAAGATGTTACAGATTTGATAGCATGTGCAAGTAATCTGTTGCAGATTCCGTGTTTTTCAGCAAACGGAAGGGAAAAAGTTGCATATCTGCAATCATTCGCGGCGGATATGCAACATATCCGGCTTGTTACATGATGGAAGTATTTCATATGGAGTTATAGGATTTCCCTGTGCCATAACGGTATGGGGATTCTTTTATTGCCCGTCCCGGAGGTTACGAGGGCAGCATGGAGAAAGATATGGAAAAGGATATGACGGAAAGAGTCAGGAAAGCCCAGGATAAGGCACTGGAACATCTGGACTATATTCTGGAAACCATCCCCACACCGGATTTTGTTGAGATTGTTGGGCATGTTGGCGGTGATGTGGTCACTTACAGGGTGTATAATGACGGCTCTGTATATGAGAAATGAGCAGGGAGGTATCTTATGATGAGGTTTGATTACAGGAGAGAGAAGTTTCAAAAAGTCAGTGTATGTGGTATCCCATGTGATTTCAGCGATATGCGTATAGATCATAATACAGTGCCGGAGGAGAGATATCAGTATGAAGTCGCAGGAGATGATGATAGTGGTGGTGATCCGGCAAGAGTACAGCGAGGGGTATTGGTCAATTTCTTTGGGACGTTGATCAGTGATGTGCCGCTGCCTCTTGGATGTGATGGTGTATTGTGGCTGCATGATAGGGATTATGTATATCTGTAGAAATAGGGGACAGGCATGTTTTGATGTAAGCAGAAATTCAATATCCATTTGTATAATCCACGGTGAAAAACTGAATACATGTTATGCTCCATAAAGCGTATACAGTTTATGTATTTTTTATAAAAAACATTTTATAGTGAATAAAAGTAATCGCTTTATGATTGGATTTATGTCATAAGATACTGATATAATTTGACAGATCGGAGGTGATAGGGTGATCAATATTGATTTTAACAATATAAACGATGAGATCGTCTACGAGGCATTTCATGTGGATGGGAATGAAGCAGAGGCACTGAATGACAGCTATCTGGAGCTTTTTGAACTGATCGGACGGGACGCTATGCTGAAACTGTTTACCCATTTTCATGGGGATAAGATAGACTGTCCCATGCGGCTGTACCGTGCAGAGTTTATTGCTGACCTTGCGAAAAATGAAACAGACAGGCGTGAAAGGGCGAAGATCGCAAGGGCAGGCGGATATTCGGCAAGGGTAATAGAGGGCGTGTTGAGTAAGCGCCGGAAGGAAAACGAAACGGAACTTGAATAAAAATGATACCAAGTAATGTTATTTTACAAAGGAGGTCTATCTATGGAAAACATTATGTCATGGATTGGAGTTGTCATGATAGTAATTTTTACATGCATTAACTTATCGATTCTTCATAAGCATGTATTTCGTATATACTTTAGCGGAGAAGCAATATTTAGAGAGATATGCTTGGCAATTTTCATTGCGTTCTTTGAGGCAGGGTTTGTCTTTAAAATATTTACAGGAGTATTTGGGGTATTTTTTAGCATAATCAAATTTATTTTAAAAGTTATATTGGTTCTGGCTATTATTGCAGCAGTAGGATTTCTATTGGCTAAACTACTACCTAAAATACTTCCAAAGACTAAGCTTGTTGCTACTTGTCAAGGACGTATTCATCATTTTTCATCACTTTTTCTTGATTTCCCCTGTTTTCCATGCTCTAAATCATGGAGAATGACACGCTTTAACTTGTCCTCTACGCTTTGGGCACTTGTAGCAGAGAAATGTACCTCAACTAAATACCTTGTCTTGTCAATCTTCTGTTGTAAACAGGGCGTTAATCGCCCTGTGGTGTTGCTCTGAATGTTATCGCTCATATTCCTCCTTGTTGGGCAATGCGTGCAAGCACACATAAAAAAGACGCATGGTTTACAATTACTGTTCCATGCGCCTTTACGCTGTTATTTTGATATTAAATTGTTTTGTTGATTATGCTAACTGCATAACCTCGGTTTCAAGTTCCCTTAATTCGTCTAATGATAGTGAGGGAACACATAACGCAATCTCATCAAGTGATAGTTTTCCCATTTTTATCATTCTTTCCGCTGTTTCCCTGTCTGCGTCATGCCTTTCGCTCTTAATAAACGACTTCATTATCTGTTCTTCATCAAACAAACTCATCATAAT
>DLAA01000069.1:0-6211 GCA_002493835.1 Lachnospiraceae bacterium UBA7060
CCAATATCGGTAGACTATGAAAATACACCCTCAGGGAGCTTTATTAAAGTTATCCTTTTTACCACCGATACGGAAAAGAAATTTTTTGCTAATTTAGGCTTGGCTTTTCATAGCTGGTCTCTTTCTTATCACAAAACTCCAACATAAGGCAAAACTACTAACTTTTTTATACGCCATGCGCTGCATATAGAAAAACCCCCGGGAATCCCCGAGGGTCATTATACCATAAAGAAAGATATGATAACAATAAAACATTCTAGAAAAATCATAAGGTCAAATACTGCAATTACAAATATGCACAACTTAGGCAGTGGCAATCTGTACACTTTCAATCCCCTCCGCCAAATCTTTGGCAAGAGAAGTATCCGCCTCGTTGATATGTATGGTAAACACTTCTTTACTGCCGCCCATATTCCCCATGAAGCGTTCCCACAGGCTTCGCTCCGGCCATTCCACAAAAAAAGAAATATGGTTAGAAACAAAAAGCTTTTGTAACTTATCCTTACTTTCCATATTATACACTTTACAGAAAGATATCTCATGATTAAAAAACAATGAATTTAGATTAAGCGCCGCCATATCGCCACCTCCAAGCCCCTCATTCTCTGATGCCGCGATCTGCATTATGTCAACTCACTTATAAAGTATATACCGTATTCCCCGCATTTTGCAAGATTATTTTACATTTTCCACAATATAACCAAAAATTTATGTAAATCTTGTGAATAATCACATCTCTGTCCAGGGTTTATGCAGACATTCCAGCCAATATTCTTTCCTCAACTCATATTGCTCATTAATCCAGTCCGCCGCCTGCTCCACACCCTCCGCAGTCAAAGGAACCTCTGTCGTCATCTGTTTCTCCACAGGCGTGCGATTAATACCCAAAGGCTCCGGCCAAATAATTACCTTGATCACATCCTCGTTTTCGCTCTTCACTTTTTTTAACAGATAACGCATTCCCTCCATGCTGCCTGAGTATTCTTCCTTTTTGATGTAATTAAGAGGATGAAACAATTTCTTATCAATCATCTGCATACTTGTATGATATTTATAGAAGCAAAAACACCATAACTTCCTTTCTTTTTAACATCGTGGTTTAATACAACTCAGATACTGTGGACTTTTGATTTCATATCAGACTTTATGAAAGGGAGGTACAACCTTATGATTTACGTATGCATTAACATTGCCCAACTCAACCGTTTTGCATCAGCCATATCTTCTGATGGCAAAGAACTCATGAAGCCGTTCAATTTACAAATGACGTTGATGGCTTCCAATTGCTGCAGTCTCTTCTTAATTGAACTTTCTTAATTATTACGACAGCATCATCATCGGTCTTGATCCACGGCACACTACGGCGACAACCTTGTTAGATACCTTATTGCCTGTAACTACAGCGTGTGTGTTGAATCCCATCAAAACCTCGGTCATGCGTAAAGATAACATCCGCAAGACCAAGACTGACAAAGTCAACACATTCATCATTGCCAAAACACTCATGATGCAGGATTCCTACAGGTTTATCTCTTTTTATGACTTTGACCTCATGGATCTCAAACAGCTTGGCCGTTTCCGTCAGAAGACCATTAAGCAGCGGACACGCTTAAAGATCCAGCTGACTTCCTATGTTGACCAGATCTTCCCGGAACTGCAGTATTTCTTCAAATCCGGCCTGCATCAGAAAACTGTCTATGCTTTTTTAAAAGAAGCTCCCTCGCCTCAGGGCATTGCCTCCATGCATATGACCCATCTTTCCAGCCTGCTTATGAAATCCTCCTACGGACACGCACTCATCAACGCAGCACATAACGTTGTAAAGAATAATGCCACCTTCAAAACTTACTATGAAAAAAAGATGGCGGAAAGCTGGACGCATTACAATGCCCTCGGGCAATATGCCGGCAAACTTGTCAGGGTCATCTGGGAGATACTCACTGACGGAGTCGAATTCGACCTCGATTAAGAGGTCTGTATACCAATATCGGTAGACTTTGAAAATGCACCCTTCAGGAGCTTTATGAAAGTTACCCTTTTTTACCACCATTATAATGAATAAGAATACCATATGCAACCAAGAATTCTATGCGAGCAGCTTTGAAAGGTGAATTCCGTTATAGCCTGCCCAGAAAACGCAAATTTCTCGATTTAGAGTTTTCCGTAAAATCAGGGAGTTATCCACATTCACTGGCTCCATTTCTACAACTACTTACTTTTTTGTGGATAAATTTTTCATTTCCTCCTTGGCAGGCATCACTCCCTTTGCTATATTTATTTCAGTTGACTGGTGCGCAGTGCGTATCATTAAAAATTATATCTTCCCTTCCTGTTAGCTGCCATCCAAAGCTTTCTAACAGTTCGGAAGATATATTTTTTACTTTTTCTTTATCTATAGATTCGCAAGAAATATTCTCCTGAAACATCAAAAAGTTACAGATTATTATCTCCCCAGATAAAAAGAAAGGAGTAAATAAAGCACAGATTCCTTTGCACTATACCGGCTCCTTTTTTATCGGTATCATAGTGGAGTCACAGGAAAAAAGGAGGATGCAAGCCCTGGAAAAGCTCATCCTCCCATTCACAACACATGCAGACGAAAAGACACCTGCCATGCAGAAAGCCTTTCAGAAAGCCATCCTCAAGTTCGGGATGCTCCGCCGGATATTCGTGGATAATGGCTGCAGCTACCGGAACAGCCAGCTGGACTGGATCTGCGCGAAGCTTGGGATCGTGAAGATCCAGTCCAAACCGTACCATCCCCAGGGGAAGGCAAAATGCGAGAGGAGCCAAAGGACCGAAAAAGACCGTTGGATGAACTGTACAGGCTGGAACAGTTTTCACAGCCTGGAGGATGTCAACGACAGCTGCCATCGTTTACTGGACACGGAATACAGCAACGCCACTCACTCCTCCATCGGCATGACGCCCGGGAAAGGTACCTTAAAGACTTTGACAGCCTTAAGTTTATGAAAAAATCTGTAGTGGAAGAAATCTTCCTGCACCGGGCGCTGATCATTGAGTGTGAACAGAAATGTGACACAGTGGGAACGCAGACCATCATGGATGCTGCTAATGAGATCGACCTGTTGTAGGGGTATGACAATAAACAAAAAAACGACAAAGCGGCAGGAGCCACAGAAAAGCATACGGGTGAAAGCATGTCAGGGATGTAATACAAGAAAACTGGATTCGATTTGATTTGGGATAACAGAAAATGCGGTGTGGGAGGATCCTGTGCCGTTTATTTTAAATGGCGATAGGAATATGCAAAAAAGGGAAATTCTTTATCGCAAACGGTTCCGGCAGTCAGCAATGGCGCAGAGATAATAAACCGCGGTTGGTGGTGACGAAAAAGTGCAATCAATAGCTATTCTTGATTCAAATACTGGCTCTGTATAAGCAGCAATATTCTTTTCCCATGCAATACTGAATATGTCTGAATCCAATATTACTGTCTATACTTATCATGATACATGATGTTTTTTCCCAACTCAATACTTGTGCATTTCAATTCGTCCATTAGCATCACGATTTCAAATGTGTCCATAGAAAAAGAACTCCCCCTTAAGAGAAGTCCTTTTTTTACTTATTGCATATTTTACTATAATATTCTATACTATCTATTTTACACATACTGGCACGCGGAAATACTTAAAATATTGGTCAAATTCTCCATTTCTGAACTTAATCGCTTTCACAACTTCTTCCGCCGATTTCTCTTTATGCCAATAAGATTCTATATTTGCCACCAGTTCATCCCCTGTGCCGTCTGCAATTCTATCATAAATTAAGTCATAGGCTATTTCCTTTTCTCCTTCATGCCTGTTTCGAGTTATGAAATCCAGCCATTCTTTATTATACTCATGCAATTCTTTGGCATTGCCTGTATCAAATTCGTATTCATACACATACGCAGTGCAGTTCTTATCATTGTTAGGCAGTTTTTATATTGCCCGCCTCATCGCCTGATCATAGTTTGATGTCAAGTAGAAATCTTTTCCAAAGTCTTTACAGTTATTAGCTTTTTTAGATCAGGCTCGTCATAATAATCATGCTACCAACAGTTATAGCGAAACACAAAATATCTGTCAATACTCGTTTCCTCAGATTGAAGCACTTTTAATCTATATTCGATTTTCTCAATCACAAAGTTCTTACCAACTCCCTAACCTCCTTCGATGGCGAAATAATAACTTTGCTCTGTGTTTTCTTCAATTCCCGACACAAAAAGAACCTCTTCCATATGGAAAGAGTCCTTTTTTGTCTTTTACTGCACGATATGTACAATACTGCCATCCGCACCTGTTGTCTTGATCGTATAACCAAGTTCTATCGCATCTCCAATGTATCTGCGACAACGGATGGAAGCATACGGCGGCCTATAAGTACAATGGTTACAGCGGCACCAGTTTTGCCAGGGTTAGATAACGATACCATTTTGATGTACGGTATCAACATCTAGCCCTTGCTTTGTCTTAGACTACAATACTGTCTACGTCTGTACCGATTTGACGGAAATTTTTTCTTCCTTATATCCGGAAGTCATAAACACAAACTGTTCTTCAGAAAGTTTTCCCAACCCGGATAAACCGGAAAAGTTTATTTTATATATCTCCCCCTTATGTTAACCTAAAGAAAAAGGGGGATTTTCATCATGTTACTTACAGATAAATACGCCGATAAGATTTATGGTATCATTACCTGTTATGACCGCATGATCATTCAAGAATATATCCCAAATTGGAGCCATGCGGAAGCCATGACCACCTATATGAAGTTCAATGATATCCGTATTTTTGATTATCCCAGTTTCTCCCAACTCCTTACAGAAGTTCATCCATCGTCATGTATGACGAGGCAAAACAGTAATCGGGAATGACCTTCACATTTCCGCCTATGTGCAGCCCCAGATATATGCCTGAAAGAAAACCCCCGTGCTTTCCCCTCCCACACCGGTCTCGGCTGCCTCCGCATTATAATAGAGCTCTGAGATCTTCATGCGCTTAAACAAGCTGTCCTTCATATATGTGATTGTCTCCGGGATGGTGATGGAAGGGAAAGCAGCCACTTCTGACGGCCGCGAAAAAGTAAGGCGCGTCACCGTATAGTCCCCTATCCGTGAAGGAATATTTAATGCCTTGTAAACCCTTGTTTACTCCTTGCAGTCCTCCAGTTCATAGATTTCCGCCGTCCCGTCCTCATAGCCGTAATAGTGGTATATGACGCCGTTTTCATCCCCTTCTTTGTCCGTTTCTCCATCCGGCGGTTCCTCTGGGTTCTTCTCTTTGTCCGGGTCCTCACTGTCCGGGGCTTTCTCTTCCGTCCCTTCTGCACCGGCTTCTCCGTTGTCTTCCTGATCACCGGATTCTTCCATATCTTCTGACCCGCTGGATCACGCTGCTCTCCTTTTTGTAATATAAAAACCGCCCGGTAACAGGATATCTTCCCGTTATCAGACAGTTACTGACTCTTTCCTACAATTTTTTCAACTGATCTACAGTTCTTTCAAAAGTATCGCCTTATCCACTTCTGATACTTTCATAGCTTCCATAGCCTGTTCTGCAGACCATTTCATTGACTCCATCAGATTTTTTATCATTTCTTTCTGCTTATCCAACATCTTTCTATCTGCATACTCTTTTGCATATTCTTCTGCATATTCTTTCGCATACTTCTCAACCGCTTCACACATTCTCCTGCGACCTCCTTCTTCCTTAAAATGCTTCATGCCCTTCGCCAGTTCCAGGTAATACATATCTTTCGATTCTTTACAGGCAAAATCGTGTACCAGATTCCCAATTGCATCATCACCCTTGTAAGCCCCATTAACATATATGATATGCGAACCGTCATCAAAAAACTCATCCGTTTCCCTAAAATGGCGGTCTATCGTATAGGTCGGTATTCCATGTCCGAAGATATCCGTCCGGGTGATAAAGACCATATATGAATCATGCAGCTCTGAAAAGTCCTGCCCTGCTTTCAGCATCCGGGAGTCCATCATACTGCTATGAAACCGGGCTCGTCTGATGTGCGCCCCTTCCGGTCTCTGCTGTACCTCTACGTTGTAATGTTTTCCTGTACCGTCCTGCGCCCAGATATCTAAACGGATGTCCCTCCCGCCAACTACAGGACTCTGCAATTCCCGCTGTCCTACAACGCTTTCCACTTGGATATCGTCCTGTTTCAGTATAATCTTTAACAGAAG
>DLAA01000069.1:6535-6972 GCA_002493835.1 Lachnospiraceae bacterium UBA7060
AATAAATTCATATCGTCAATGATCTGCTCAACTGTCCTGAGGTCCTGCTTTTGTTCCTCTCTTGTCATCTGTTCACCATCCCTCTGATTTTATTTTATGGTATAAACGCCGATTTTTCAATCCTGTTACTGCTAAAATTATTTCGTGAACAATCGGCGTCAGGACAGAGGAAAAAGCAGACTACACTTTTCATGTACCTGCCCATTCCTCTGGTCTGCACACCGATTTTCACCAATTGAACCAAATCTGTTATTCGTTAGTTTATCTGAACCAAAACCCCTTCTTTTTCTCCAAATTAAATAAGATACAGGATGCTTTAATCTGACACATTCTCCGTCAGATTATTTCATCTCTGTACCTTTTGTGCTATCATTCCTTTTGATACCAAGTCGCCCCCACCCGTAAAACGGGTAGCTAGGGACGCGGGCTCTAAGCCC
>DLAA01000081.1:0-977 GCA_002493835.1 Lachnospiraceae bacterium UBA7060
ATATGCTCTATTACCTGTTCCTGCATGATTATTCTGCTGCGGAGTATGCGGAGAGCATCGGGCAGTCAGACCGGAATATCCGTGGAATCAGAAATACCGCACTGAAAAAGATACGGAAACTTTATGGCGGCATACTAGCATACAGACAAGAGAACAGCCTGCCGATGACGATTGATGAAAAATATTTCTTGGAAAATAATGTGCGAAAAAAGGACAGACCGCAAAGAGGGTAAAAAGAAAATGCCATACAGCTTGACCGCTGACAGGTAACTGCTTATAATATAGGAAGTATTACATCCGATGATGTGACAGGATTGATAGATTGGAGCTGATTTCTTATGAAGAATTTATTTGAACATACCAGCGCACCGTGGATTCGGTACAATAACTATGAATATAAGACAGATAATGACGGCAATCTTTTCATAGCCGTTTCCAAAGATGCCAAGCCGGAGATGTACCGTCCCATGCTGGAAGCAGGGCAGCTTGTTATTGATGCGGTAAATGTCGGGCTTGCAGCCATTCACAAAGCCCCGGAAGAAGAACTGAAAGAATCTGTCCTCGTTTTTGTGCAGAAGTATGGTTTTCTCGGCTTTATGACCGCCCTGCCGACAACAGCGGATTTTATCACTTATGAATCGGTTTACCTGCCCAAAAACCACTTCATCAAGGCAGAAACGCTTTCCACGGAAGAATATCTTTCTTATTTCTATCCGTTTGACAATCTGGATTTCAGAAAGAAAGGTGTAGAATCGGGCTGGTCTGTGACTGACCGTGAGGGCATTGCAATCGCAATGGCGATGGGAAATGCACCGCAGGCTGTGACAATGGGATTTCAGAAAGAATATGCAGAAAGGTATGACTGGATCATAAAAGAGTTTACCGACCTTGCATTTACCTTTATGACAAGTTTCCTTTATTACCTCGATTATGATTCGCTTGACGAAGATACCCGCAGCCTGTACCGTCAGGGCATT
>DLAA01000081.1:1218-3546 GCA_002493835.1 Lachnospiraceae bacterium UBA7060
GTACCGTCAGGGCATTTCCGCTTTTGGCGGCATTTCCCCGACTTACCGGATTGCTCTTGAAAAGGATGCTCCCGTTATTGTATGGGATTTCCACTCCCTGCTCGTCATGGTGCAGATGTGCTTTTCTTTCATGCTCACGGATAAGGACAGTGATATGCGTTTGTGCAAACACTGTAAAAAAGCCTTTATCGCAAGCAGGAAGGGGAATGAATTTTGCAGCCAGAGATGTAAGAACCAGTTTAATGTATACAAATCAAGAGAAAAGAAAAAGGGGAACAAAAACGATGATTGAAAACAGGAATGTAAATATCATAACCGATGCGGACGGTAAAAAGCTGGTCTTGATTAACGATATACATTTCAAGGGCAAACGGCAGATTGATTGGGATGATGTAAAGCAATACCTTGAGGGATATGTCGGTGACTATTACGAAATTGAAGAAAGTGCAGAACGTATTTATATCGGAAATGAACTTCCGGAAGAATACACGGAATCGGAGAGCCGAAAAAGCCTTATGGGTGCAAATGCGAAGGCTAAGGCAAATGCTGCCACTGCAATACCGGAGCTTATCCAGATAGCATCCAATCCAGCTTTTGAAGAAAACCGCAAAGAAAAACACAATAAAAATGCCAAATATGGCTGGTACAGGTATGATGTCCGTTTTGCCCTACCGGTCTATGAGGAAAATGTACTCGTTAGATATAACATTTTCCATGCCCGGCTTCTAATCAACCACGCTGAAAATGGCAGGAAATATCTGTATGACATTTTGGCAGTAAAAAAAGAAACGAGCAAGCCGTAACAAGATGTACGGTGAAAACCCATTTCTTATGGTTAATAATAAGCTATTTTTCCTGTCCTGTCAATCCCCAATTTTGATTTTTTCAGGATACCGCATTGGCATTTTTAATGCAAAGGGGGAACTTTGTTCCCCCTTGACTACCCCATAGCAGGAGGCGCAGAAGATGTCAAGACTGCCGCAGGCAAGGCGGAGCCGGTGTCTTGACATCTTCTGCGCCTCCTGCTACAACCTACGGGATTTCAACAAAGTTAAAGGGAATAAATCAGGTCATGCAGCACCACTTCCTCCGCCCTGCTCCTTATGCTGTTCATTCTTTGAAGCCAGCAGAGCCAGTCATTGGATTTTAGCTGTTCCGTCAAACCCTCGTTCTTTGCCATCTGCCTTACAAGCCTGTCCATCATCTCATTACATTCCTCATCAATCTCCGCAAGATGCTTCCATAAGGTTTCAGACAAAAGCATATAAGAATAAACGCCCCTATGGTTTTCTTCCAAAAACCGTTTTCTCATCCTGCCATACTTCCCGATCTGATACTCTGTTGTATCCGAAAGTTTGAGGTCGGGGATTAGGTAATCGCCCTCCCAATGGTAAGTAATTTCCATATACAACCGCCTTTCTGTTGTGCAATAGCAAACGGTATACCGTTTGCTATAACTGTTTACAGATACGAATAAAGAAAAAGAATTATCACCTGCTTTCCTTGTCACAACATCTGCAATTATTCATTCACCACAAATGAGCCAGCCGCATATGTTGTATTTTAGCAGATGCCCCATTTCCGCTAAAATACTGCGTTTTTTGGAAATGTTTACATCTACACTTCACAACATATCACATCGTCCATGTACTGGCACTTTGCAAACATATCCGAGGATTTCTGCGCTTCCGTCTGTGCGATGCCTGCCACATTCCGCATTTTTGTGTATAAAAAGAGGTTCTTATAATTATGGCTCTCGTCCACAAACAGCCGATCCACGCCCAACTGTTCAAAGGTCACAACATTGTCCTTCTGGCTGGAATCATTTAATCGGCTCAATCTTGCGGACAGTGATTTCTTTGTTTTTTCCATCTGCTTAATGGAGTAACGCTCGCCATTTTCCGCTTTGAGCGCTTCGATTGCCATTTCAACTTCCGTTATCTGCCTTTCAATCATCGCCATCTGTCTTTCGGTGGAAAGCGGGATTTTCTCGAATTGAGAATGTCCGATAATCACAGCGTCATAATCCCCGGTTGCGATTCTGGAGCAGAACTTTTTCCGGTTGGCGGGTTCAAAATCTTTTTTTGTAGCCGCAAGGATATTTGCTCCGGGATATAACCTTAAAAAATCGCTTGCCCACTGCTCCGTCAAATGGTTCGGCACAACAAACAGGCTTTTCTGGCACAGTCCCAGCCGCTTGTTTTCCATTGCCGCCGCAATCATCTCAAAAGTCTTGCCTGCCCCCACGCAATGGGCAAGCAGCGTGTTGTCCCCGTATAGCTGATGCGCCACAGCGTTAAGCTGGTGCGGTCTGAGTACAATGTCCGG
>DLAA01000135.1:0-23474 GCA_002493835.1 Lachnospiraceae bacterium UBA7060
GGCTCCATCTGCATACTGACCTGATTGACAATCATCCGGGCTGACAGCGGACAAATTTCTTCCAGCACTTCAAGTCCATTTTCCTTGAGCGTGGAACCTGTCTCCACAATATCCACAATCACATCTGCAAGCTTTACAATCGGCCCAAGTTCTACGGACCCGTTCAGCTTGATGATATCCACGGTCTGGTGCTTTTTATTATAAAAATAATCCTTCGCTATATTTGGATATTTGCTGGCAACGCGTATCATTTCATGGTGCTGTAAAAGTTCCTCAGCACTCTTTGGCCCGCAGACACACATTCGGCATTTGCCATAGCCTAAATCTAAAACTTCGTAGACCCGCCTGTTCTCCTCCATAATCGTGTCCTTACCAACAACGCCGATATCCGCCGCCCCGTATTCCACATAGGTTGGTACATCCGGACCCTTGGCAAGGAAAAACTTCAGTTTCAATTTCTCATTGACAAAGATCAGTCTGCGGGAGTCTTTATCCTTCATCTCCTCACAGGTTATGCCGATTTTCTCAAAAAGATCCATTGTCTTATTGGCAAGCCGCCCTTTTCCCAGGGCAAATGTCAAATATTTATTCTCATTCATCTTATTTGGCCTTTCAAGCTGTTTTCCATCTATTTTCCATACGGCATTCCCCTATTTTATACAGGGGAGCAGCTCCACCTTTCTGCCTGCGGCGCGCATCTGCCTTGCTTCCTTCAACTTTTCCCTGAAAGTATCTTCCTGATAATACAGCTTCACAGGGACTTCAATATCCGGAATAACTACATTCTGCCTGCTCATCGCCGCAAGAAGATCATCTACCACAATGACAAAACCTATGGCCGGAGCCTCCTTGCCGAATCGTCCAAGCAGGCTGTCGTACCGCCCGCCTTTCACGATAGCGTCCCCAACTCCGTAAGTGTATCCTTTGAAAATAATGCCGGTGTAATAATTATACTTGCTCAGCATTCCAAGATCAAAAGAGACATATTTCTCCGCCCCGTAATCACATAGAACTTGATAAACGTTTTCAAGCCGCTCTACCGCATGGCGGGAACGCTTGTTACATGCAGTCTTTTTTGCCTGTTTCAAAATCGAAACGGTTCCAAACAGGTCACTCACTTGGAGAAGCAGTTCCTTCGTTCTTTTGTCCACATGCGTGCGCTCGAGCAGTTCCTCCGCTCCAAAATAATTTTTCCCGGAAATAAACTCACGAAGTTCTAACTCCGTATCCTCATCGAGTCCTGCCTCGGCACAGATGCCTTTAAAATATTCCAGATTGCCAACACTGATCTGGAAATCCGTAAGCCCCGCATGATACAGCGCCTCGATGGTCATAGCTATCATCTCCGCATCCGCCTGAACAGAGCCGTCTCCAATTAACTCCGCCCCCATCTGGGTCACTTCCTTGAGCTTTCCCTGCAGATTCGAAGTGTTTGTAAACGTATTGCCCTGATAACAGAAACGGATCGGCACATTCTCATCCATAAAATACTTCGCTGCGCACCGGGCGATAGAGGGCGTAAAATCCGGTCTTAACACCAGAGTATTTCCCTCTTTGTCAAAAAATTTATAGAGCTCACGGGAAGGTGTGGTTCCCACCTCTTTAGAAAACACATCAAAAAATTCAAAAGTGGGCGTCTGGATATCCTGATAACCGTACCCTGCGATTTTCTCATGTAACAGACACTCAACCACCGTCTTTTTCGCTTTCTCTTCTCCATAAATATCTCGGACGCCCTCTGGCGTATGTACTAATTTTTTGCTCATATGCCCACTCCTTCCCTATTCTTTTTGCTATCAAATTTCCCTGTCCTCCAAATCGCGCTGTAACCCTTCCAGATACGGCACCATCACTCCGTTCTTATGGGGCAGCACGTATGCCGGATTTAATTCTTCAAACCGAAAACTCTTCCGGCCGCCCTCCTTTGCCCGATCCCAAAAAAAACGCAGCATCTCATAGGGAAGATAGTAGAACACATCCCTGTGAGTGTAATAGATCAAAAAGAAAGCGATACCCTTCTGTTTCTCAAACTGTCCCATAAAAAGAAACTGATGTTCATGTATATTCTGTAAAGCAAAAGTATCTACTGCACACTCCTTCGCGTCGAAACACACGGGAATACCCTGCACCACGCCTATGTAATCTACCGTACTTTTCTGGTCAAAATAAGCCAGCGTAATATGGCGGCTTTCCCTGTCGATATTGATAGGGGTAATAGGGGTAGGTATCTTCTGTATCAATGCCAGACCATTTTCCAGATACTTTTCATTTGTTCGATTGATCAAATCCTCCAAAGTGGAGCCTCGAAGCCCACGGGAATTCCAGGTTGCCATATTTTCCTCCTGCCAGAACCGTTCAAAACATATCCGATACCCGTGCAAAAACAGGCGGCACTTCGGATTCAAAAACTTTTTCACTGATGGCCGCAAAGGGGGACTCCAGTTGGGGGAATTCAACCCTGCACGCATGTAGAAGCTGGGACTTTACCTGACAGGTTTTTCTATAGCGGTCATTCCACGCTCTGTCACCATACTTGTAGTCTCCCAACAAGGGATGGCCGATGCTGGCCAGATGCGCTCTGATCTGGTGGGGCTTTCCCGTGACCAGCTCCACCTCTAAAAGTGTCTTGTCGGCCTCCTGCTTTATCGGCCAAAGACGCGTTTTAATGTAAGAGGCATTTTGTTTTTCCTCAAAAACCGTCTGCACCGTCACCTTATTGCGGGCTTCATCCTTTACCAGATATCCTTCAAGCTCCTGCGCCTTTGTGACATGACCTTTTACGTAAAGCCGGTAATATTTGTGCAGAGTCCGATCCTGCAGAAGGCTGCTCAAAAGCTGTGCGCCCCGGACGGACTTTGCACACAAAACGATACCGCTGGTATTGCGGTCCAGTCGACTGCAGGCGGAAGGTTTATAGCCGGATAAAGTCTCCTTGGTGAGTTCTCCCTTTGAAAGCAGGTAACCGGTCAGCCAGTCATTTAAAGAAAAATCGTCCTGCTTCGCCTTTTGAGTCAAAAGCCCCGCCGGCTTGTCAGCAAGCAGAATATCTTCATTTTCATAAAGAATCGGAAGCTCCCCATATCTGGCATAGGTTTGTTCCGAAACATAAGTCTCTCTCTCGACGCTTCTATTCTCTTTTACCTGTCCCATAAACTTTTGCAGCGTATTTGCTGCAAAGAAAACTTTCACTTGATCACCCAGCACAAGAATCTCACCGCCTGCGGCCTTTCGATCATTCAGCGTAATATTTTTTTTGCGAAGCATCTTGTGAATAAAGCCTGTGCCTGCATTTGGCAAAAGCTTATACAGGTAACGATCCAGCCGTTGTCCGGCCTCACGGCTCGTTATTTCGCACTGATACATGTGAATCCTCTTTTCTGAACCAAAATCACAGCGGAATATAAATACCTCCGGTCAAAGAGACACGGCATACAGTAATTGCACAATAGCCTCTTTGTTCTTATGTTCATCCACCTGCATATCTACCAATCGACTCAGTCGGTCAATGTATTGATCCGCTTGAGAAAAAATATGAACTGTCACACTTTTAATTCCCTCCTGAGTAATCAGCTGCTCCAAGTGTTTTTCTGCCTCTCGGCAGCTGCAGGCCGGATTTTCCGTAATCCCACAGAGTATACCGCCTTTTAAGGCCATATGGCTTAGAGGATAATTTTTTTGATAGGATGTAAAATACATATCATAAAATACGGTAAGTGAGCCAGCTTCATAAGACGCCAGCTTTTCATGCAGAGCAGCACTGCAGCCCTCTGCCCTCAGAAACAGAATAAAATTTACTGCACTCTTGCAGGCGGGCAGGCAGCCTAAAACAGCTGCTACCGTGAGCAGATTTTTGTTTGAGCCAGTGGCTTTGACTCCTGCGATATAAAGGCTTATGGATATCAGAAAGTAAAGCGCCGTGCGCAGAGCCGTATAAATTTTCCTGTTTTTAAGATAGCCATAAGTGCCCTTCGGCGTGACATATGTTTTCATAAGATTCTTCTCCAACAGCGATGTATCCAGACAGATTTCCGCCTTGTCCATTATATAAAGGATGAAGCCCCACGTCAAGGCTGGTCATGGCTTCCAAAACCGCAGAATCAAATTCTGTACACTCTGCGTGGAAAGATATAAAAGCTTTATAGGAAAGCCGCAAAGGGATACACTCTTCCCCCGTTTACAATCATCAATCGCCTTTTTTACCACACAGGAAGTCTTTGCGATAGTGATTTTTTTAAGCGGGCTAAACCCTGAAGAATCTTCGTAGGCATTGCTTATGAACGGTGTGTTGACAGGGCCGGGACAGACGGCGGTTATGGTGATGCCCCGCCCTTTAAGCTCCTGCTCCAACGCCCGGCTTAAAGAGTACACATACGCTTTGGAGGCAGCATATACAGCAAAAGCTGCCTGCGGTACAAAGGCGGCTCCTGAGGAGAACTGTATCATCTTGCTGCCCTTTCTCATATAAGGCAGGCAAAGCATGGTCATGCGGGTTAAAGCTACAATGTTTAACTGTATCATAGACTCGATTTCCTCACGGCTCTGCCCTGTGAAGATCTTATGACTGCCTACGCCAGCGCAGTTTACAAGAACGGTAATCCTTGGATTTTGGATCGCGAGAATTTCCTCGAATTGGTTCAGCTCCGTATCCTTTGTCAAATCGATGGAGATGGCGCGCGCCTTTGTCCGAAGTAAGGAAGATAGTTCCTCCATAGATTCCTTTCTGCGGGCAAGAAGCCAAATTTCATCAGTTTTTCCAAGACACGAATCTAGTTGTAAGGCAAACTCCCTTCCCATGCCAGAGGAAGCGCCCGTGATAATAGCAATATTCATATACCTAAATACTCCTATATTTCTCTATTTTTGCGGTCACAACTCAATTATATGGCAAAATACGTATGCCCACAAGAAAAACTTCCACTCGTCAAAATCCTTGGATCGAACAGTCTGCACAACATAAAATGAGGCCGCAAAA
Source organism: Lachnospiraceae bacterium UBA7060 (assembly GCA_002493835.1). GTDB lineage: Bacteria > Bacillota > Clostridia > Lachnospirales > Lachnospiraceae > UBA3282. The sequence goes on from DLAA01000135.1 coordinate 4,973, forward strand.
AAAAGCTTAACATTTTTTACAAAAACTGACACAACAACCTATCATTTTTCGTGAATATGATGTATAATTTCGGTAGTATTGAAAAAAGGAGGAATCGCAATATGGCAAAAGAAATGATTGCAATGCTTCTCGCCGGCGGACAGGGCTCACGCTTGTACACACTCACCGAGAAACTTGCAAAACCTGCAGTTCCATTCGGCGGCAAATACCGCATCATCGATTTTCCGCTGTCCAACTGCGTCAATTCAGGTATTGATACGGTAGGTATCCTGACCCAGTATCAACCTCTCGTGCTGAATGAGTACATAGGCAATGGCCAGCCATGGGATCTTGACCGTCTTTATGGAGGCGTACATGTGCTGCCGCCTTACCAAAAATCCAGTGGATCTGACTGGTACAAGGGCACCGCGAACGCAATCTATCAGAATATATCATTTATAGAGCGTTACGATCCCAAATATGTCATTATTCTCTCCGGTGACCAGATTTGTAAACAGGATTACAGCGATTTTCTGAAATTCCACAAGGAGAAAAACGCTGAATTCAGCGTTGCCGTTATGGAAGTACCGTGGGAGGAGGCTCCCCGTTTTGGCCTAATGGTAGCGGATGAAAACGATAAAATCACAGAATTCCAGGAAAAACCTAAAAATCCGAAGTCAAACCTTGCTTCTATGGGCATCTACATCTTTAATTGGGATATCTTGAAAAAATATTTGGAGGAGGACGAGGCTGATCCGAATTCTGAGAACGACTTTGGAAACAATATTATACCGAATCTTCTCCGTGATAATCGTCAGATGTACGCTTACCACTTCAATGGTTACTGGAAAGATGTTGGAACGATTCACTCCTTGTGGGAAGCGAATATGGAAGTTCTGGACGCAGAAAACAGCGGCATCAATCTTTTCGACGAGAGCTGGAAGATTTACAGCCGCAACGTAGGTATGCCGGGACACAAGATAAGTGCAGGCGCCGTGGTGGAGAACAGCATGGTTTCGGATGGCTGCCGGATTAAGGGCAATGTAAAGCATTCTATTCTCTTTGCCGGTGTAAAAATAGAGCCTAATGCGGTGGTAGAGGATGCGGTCATCATGGGCGGCACCACAATTAAGTCCGGTGCAGTAGTTAAGCATTGTATTATTGCGGAGAATGTAACGATCTGTGAAAATGCCGTTGTAGGCGCAATGCCATCCGGTGAGGAAGACGGCGTTGCTACTGTCGGATCAGACCTTTTTATCGGCGAAAATGCTGTCGTAGGACCGAACGCAATTGTAAAAAATAATATGAAAGGCGGCGAAGAACAATGGTAAAATCAAATACAAGTGCACTTGGAATCATTTTTCCAAACAGTTATGACGCGATGGTTCCCGATCTGGTGAATGTTCGTTTGATGGCCTCCATCCCCTTTGCCAGCCGTTATCGAATCATTGACTTTATCTTATCCAGTATGACACATTCCGGCATTGGCAATATCTCTGTTGTGGTAAACAAGAATTATCACTCCCTGATGGATCATCTCGGTTCTGGCCGTGAGTGGGATCTGGTCCGCAAGAATGGCGGTTTACATATCTTCCCTCCCTTTGCGGCAAAAGAGGCAAGGCCGTACATCGGGCGTGCCAGCGCGCTGGCAAACATCCTTGATTTCATGCGGGATGAAAAAGAAAAATATATTATTATGTCAGATACCAATATAGTGGTAAACTTTGACTTTAATGACATGCTGCAAAAGCACATAGCTTCCGGCGCAGATATGTCGATTGCTTACGTACAAAGACCGGTGCCCAACGGATTGATCAAAGCCGAGAACAATGGCCGGTGCTTTTATTATACCTTCGACGTGGAGGAAGACAAAATTAAAAAAATCTATATCAATTCCAAGGAGGACGGCGTTCAGAATTTCTCAATGAACATTTTCGTCGTCAACCGTGAACTTTTAGTAGATCTGGTAAACAACGCGATGCTGCTCGGACAGGAATTCTTTATGCGTGACGTGCTGATTCCTCAAATTAATAAGTTGGATATAAGAGGTTACAAATACGAGGGTTACACAGCATTTATCACGGATATGAAGAGTTATTTTGATGAGAATATGAAGCTTTTGGACGATTACAATCTGGACGCTCTCTTCTCCGGCTCTCCTGTTTACACAAAAATCCGCGGAGATCATCCAACTCAGTACGTGGATACGGCCAAGGTACAGAATGTCATGGTTGCATCAGGCTGTATCATTGAAGGGCAAGTGGAAAACAGCATTATCTTCCGCGGCGTTAAAATTGCAAAAGGCGCTACGGTGAAAAACTGTATTCTGATGCAGGATACTGTTGTGGAAGCGGGTGCAAACATTGAATATCTTATTACTGACAAGGATGTCACTATCTCTGCTGGAAAAGAGATGAAAGGGACCGATACTTTCCCTGTTTATATCAGTAAGAAGCAGACCGTTTAACAAATCGAGCGGAACTCCGCTCGATTGCGAGATTCGCTTCGCAAACTCGAATTGGGCCAAGAAATTTCTATAGAATCATAAAAGGTGTCCCACAGTCGAAAACGGCTTGTGGGACACCTTTTTGTCTTCATCCGGCATCCGCCTGTTTCTTCTTATGCACGTTCCTTATTGTTCTTTTCTTTGTCTGTTTGGGCTTTCCGCTTTCTATCTTTCGAGGACGGATCAGGCATTTTTTGTCAAATCCGATCAAGTCTTCTCTTCCGCCCTTGATCAGGGCCTCTCTCACAAGATCATAATTGTTGGGATTCCTGTACTGGATCAGTGCCCGCTGCATAGCCTTTTCGTGAGGATTGCGGCAGACATACACTGACTTACCATTCCTGGGATCGATTCCCGTATAGTACATAACCGTGGAAACGGTGGAAGGCGTCGGGTAGAAATCCTGCACCTGTTCCGGCATATACCCCAAATCTCGCAGATATTCTGCAAGCTCGATGGCTTCCTTCAGCGTGGAGCCCGGATGGGAAGACATGAGATACGGAACAAGAAATTGTTTCTTTCCAAGTTGTTCGTTCCATTTTTTATACTTTCTAACAAACTTCTCATAGACTTCCTTTCGGGGCTTTCCCAAATATCTAAGTACTTGGTCAGAAATATGCTCCGGAGCCACTTTGAGCTGCCCGCTGACATGATGCTCAACTAGTTCCCGAAAAAAAATATCGTCATTGTCTGCCAGTAGATAGTCAAAACGGATACCAGAACGGATAAACACTTTTTTAACGCCAGGCAGCGCCCGAAGCCTTCGGAGCAGAGCCAGATAATCAGTGTGATCTGCTTCCAGATTGGGGCAGGGCTTAGGAAAAAGACACTGTCTATCCTTGCAGACGCCCCGGGTCATCTGCTTTTGGCAGGAAGGATGTCTGAAATTGGCGGTGGGCCCTCCCACATCGTGGATATATCCCTTGAAGTCTTTATGCTTTATCATCTCCTCTGCCTCTTTCACAATAGAGTCGTGACTTCGGATTTGCACGATTCTTCCCTGATGAAAGGTTAGAGCACAAAAATTACAGCCGCCAAAGCAGCCTCTGTTACTGACCAGGGAAAACTGAATTTCCGAAATGGCAGGAACACCGCCTTTCTCTTCGTAAGAAGGATGATAAGTCCGCATATAGGGCAAATCATAAATCTCATCCATCTCCAATGTCGTAAGAGGAGGCTGGGGCGGATTCTGTACCACAAAGATGCCGTTCGGATAGGCTTCGACCAGCGTTTTTCCTGTAAAGGGATCGGTATTGCAGTATTGTGTCCAAAAACTTTCAGCGTATTGTTTCGGATCCTCCTTCATGGCTTCATAGGAGGGGAGGATAACGCTGTCATAAATACCCGAAATATCCCTTGTCTTAAAGACCGTGCCAGGAATAAAGGTAATATCCTTCACGGCAATGCCGCTTGCAAGCGCGTCTGCAATCTCCACAATGGACTTCTCTCCCATACCGTAGGAGATCAGATCTGCCTGGCTGTCCAAAAGAATCGAACGCTTAAAGCTGTCTGACCAGTAGTCATAGTGCGCCATACGCCGAAGGCTCGCCTCGATACCGCCTATGATCACCGGCACGTCTCTATATGTCCGGCGGACCAGATTGCCGTAAACCACCGTGGCGTGATCCGGCCTTTTATAAGGCTCACCTCCCGGTGAATAAGCGTCCGTTGGCCGATGCTTTCCAGATACGAAATAGTGATTAACCATGGAATCCATATTGCCGCCGGAAATAAGAAAACCGAGTCTGGGCTTTCCCAGAACCGCAATGCTCTCATTGTCTTTCCAATCCGGCTGGGAGATGATTCCCACGCTGTACCCGTGGGAATGTAATACCCTGCTGATAATGGCATGTCCGAAGGAAGGATGATCCACGTAAGCGTCTCCAATGATATAGACAAAATCGAACTGTTCAATGCCCTGTTCTTCCATCTCTTGTTTTGAAATTGGTAAAAATCCCATTGTTCCACTCCCGCCTGCAATTTTTATCAGCGATACCCTACGCCTCACAGCCAGCTAAAACAGCCCCCGCCTCCTGGTCTTCCCTTTCTTTCGAGAGAACACCATTCTCAATCAGCTCTGTAAAATGATACGTATAATAATCCGCAATCCTACGTTTTTCATTGTCCTGGTGCCTGGAATATTCATCGTAGACAGCACATACTCTCATACCGGCCGCTTTTCCCGCCTGGATACCTGGTATAATATCCTCAAACACCAGGCAGTTTTCGGGCATCACCTGAAGCTTTTTAGCCACCGCCAGATAGATATCCGGCGCAGGTTTTCCCCTTTCCACTTCACAGGCTGTCATAATACAGTCAAAAAAGGATTCCAAATGATGCGCTCTCACCACACTCTCCACCAGATGTCTGGAATTGCTCGTTGCGATGCCCGCCTTGATGCCATGTTTTTTGCAAAAGTTTAACAGTTTAACAACGCCCTTTTTCACAGGAACTTCTCGGGCATATTTATCTTCAGCCATGAGGTTCCAGTCTTCCTTTATGGATTCCAAATCCACTGGCAGGTCAAATCGCTCCTTGAAATAGGCCGCTGTCTCAGAAAAGCTCATCCCCTCAATGCACTCCTGCAGATTTTCTGGCAGCGCGATCCCAAATTTTCCAAGGTACGCAATATCTATCGCTTTCCAAATCCACATGGAATCCACCATGGAACCGTCCAAATCAAAAATCACTGCTTCTATCATTCTCTCCTCCGTTATGTACATCTTTCAACTATTATATTGGTTTTAGCCGTTTTACAGATTATTTTTTGTTTTGTCATGTTACATTGCCATATTGGAATATACTATATCAAACCGAATGTGGAGCTGTTTCCATGTTCCATCTTTTCAGACATTTACAAACCGCATACCAACGTCTTTTGCCTGTCCTGTATACAGCTCTGGCTCTTTACCTGACCTTTCTGTTGCTGCGTTTTCCAGCTCTATCACTGAGTTATGCATTCACTGGGCTTACACTGTGGTTTCACAAGATGGTGCCCGTACTTTTGCCCTTCATGATCCTCTCTGGTATTATGCTCCGCATGAACCTGACCGAAAGCTTTGTCAGTCTGCTCCACCCGCTTTTACACGGGCTCTTTGGCACCTCGAAAAACGGTTCCTACGTCATGATTATGGGCTTTCTCTGCGGCTTTCCCATGGGGGCAAAGGTCGTTGGGGAACTTCGGGAATCAGGCAGGCTGTCCTATTGGGAGGGATCACGCCTTTTATATTTCTGCAATAATATTGGCCCCATTTATTTTTTAAGCTATGTTGTGTCGATTTTAAGAATAGCGAATCCGCTTATTCCTTTTCTGATTATGTATGGCGTACCGCTTCTGTATGGGCTGCTTCTCTTTCGCGTACCGTTTTTTATCCACCGCAGAAAACAGCCGGCCGGCCGCGAAATACTTGCCCACACCCAAGCACCTGCATTTCAGGAAAACTCTCAGAAACATCAGGAAAAGACAGCTTCAGACACCGGGGCAATGTCACTTTTGTCCGCCGTCGACAGCTCCATAGTCTCAGGACTTTCCAGCATCGCTAAACTTGGCGGCTATATGGTATTTTTTAATCTCCTGAACATCCTTTTTGTACCCTTCTCCCGACTGCCATCTTTTTTGCAGCTACTCTACAATTGTATTCTGGAGATCACAAGCGGAATTGACCGGTGTGGTCACATTAGTCCTTATCTGGTGCTGATCATGCTGCCTTTCGGCGGGTTTTCCTGTATTGCCCAGACTTACAGCATGATTCGTAACACCGATTTTGGTATTCGCCCCTATCTGTTTCACAAACTGATGCAGACTGGAATCACTGCCCTCTGCTATTTGCTTTTGCGGTCGTTTTAATCAATGTTTACGTCTTCTCCTCCTTCGACGTTTTCTGCTCTTAGTAATCATGGCCATGGAAACCGCCATACCAACCACGGACAATGCGCAGATAGAGCTTACCGCCAGAAAATAGCCGATAGTGAGATCTTCTTCCTCATCCTCAGGCGTAGACATCCTATCTGCTTTTGTTAAATTTGTCTCTCGTTGCGGCTCTTCTGTTTTCTTTTTCTCTTCTTCCACCGTTGCTGCGGCCGCAATTTGCTCCTGCTTAGCCAGCTCAGCAGCGATCTCCTCCTCCGTCTTATAATCCATGGATGGGAGGGAAAGGAGATTGCTTTCTATATATAAGTCATAACCGTTGTATGCGCGTACAACAATTTGCGGTATTATATGAGGAGGTACCTGTATGGTAAAAGTGATGGTATCCTGTGACTTATCTCCCCAGGCTTGTCTCGGGGAATAAGTTTCACCTCCATCATAACTGTAATCATAGTACAGTATGCCGCTGTCGTAATCCGCAGCTGACACTTCCACTGTAATTTCTCCGGAATCCATTTCCTGATCTGTAACCTCTATCAGACAGACATCCGGCTCTGTCGTATCTGGCCGCATAACGCTCTCGGGAACAGGCACATCCGGTACCGGATAATCGCTGTAATCCACACCGAGCACATCTGATTTCAGACGAAAAAACTTGGCAGCGGAAGCAGCATCCAGGCGGCCAAAGGCCTCCCACTGTTCCCGCCCCTCACAGAATGGCCGGTCATTCTCGTGATCCATATGGCAGTGCTCAATGAGAACGCAGGTTAGCTCTTGCTCCACAGAGTGACGTATGATGCCGTAGTAGTCTGTTCCTGTATCGTTCAGCCGTGTCTTGATTCCCCGGGAATAAAGACCAAGCTTTTCCAGAGCCTCCATCTCGATATCAGCAAAAGCATATCCCTCGCTGTAATATCGGCCGAAGGCGGACACCCAGCACTCCGCGCCAAAGAGCGTATTGTGATCCTCAGAGAGATTGTAGTGGAGACAAAACAGATAATCCGCATCCACGCTCTTCGCAAAATTCACCCGCTCTTCAAGAGTCAGTTTCTGATCCCCCTCCCTTGTCAGATAAACTTCTACGCCCTCATATTTTTCCAGTTCCTCCTTCATGGCCATGGCCGTAATCAGAGTCATATCTTTTTCAACAAAGTCGTCATATACACCGCCTTCCGGTGCACCGTTTTTTCCCGTGCCACCATGTCCCGGGTCAATGACGATGATTAAAGGAGTTTCCGTTTCAACCGCGTCCTCATATAAAACCGGTGCAGTTTCCTGCCCAGCAGCGTCTATCTCCTGTGCCTGAATAGACACTGTGAATGAAAGAGCTATAGACAGCATAAGAATAAATCCGGCTGCTCCTTTATCATATGTTTTCCATATTTTCTTATTAATTTTACAATACATCCTTTCATACACGTTCCTATTTTCCGCTTTATGAAAAAAAGCCGGCTTCCCTGGAAACCGGCTCATTTATCTTTTGAAATCCTTAACTATGTTTTGAGATATATACGGTTACATCAGATCCAATTGCGGGCCGGATTCTGGCTCTATTTCTCCCTCGGCCTCCTTCAGCATTTTTTCTACTTCCACAGGACGAAGCTCCGCACGGTTTGCCTTCACAATCTCATTGTAACCGTTTATCGTATTAAAAAAACTCTCATAGTGCTCTGTGGTCGTAGCAAGGATCGCTGTCATTGCATTTTCCAAATTAGAAAGCATTTCATCAAGATACTGCATAGCTGAGGTTCGTACCCCATTTGCTTCCATAGTCGCGTTATTCAAAATTTCCTGTGCCTGCGCGGCTGCCGCACGTACAATTTCATTGGCCTGTGCATAAGCTTGCTGCATTATCTCGTGCTCATTGATTAACTCTGTAGTCTGCACAGTTGCATCTTTGATCAATGCCTCCGCCTTGGTCCGCGCATCGTTCAAAATAGCCTCTTTATTGGAAATAATTTTCTGATAACGCTTAATTTCATCAGGCGTCTTCATACGAAGCTCACGCAGGAGCTCATCAATTTCTTCTTTGTTAACAATAATATTAGTCTTAGACAATGGCTGGAACTTACATCCGTCAATATAATCTTCAATTTCATCGATCAATTGTTCAATTCTGCTGCTCATTGCTGCTCCTATCTCTCATATCCGTATTTGTATCTATTCCGCATCCTCGTAGATACCCTTACAAGCCAGTCACCTGTACTTTTCATAAATCATCCGTCCTACAAAATCGGGCACACACTCCGAAATGTCCCCGTTAAAGCTTGCAATTTCCTTGACAGTGGAAGAACTTAAGTATGCATATTCTAGGCTGGTTGTCAGAAACACCGTATCTAATTTCCCATCAGAAAATTTACGGTTGGTCTGTGCAATCTGCAGCTCATATTCAAAATCTGTAATAGCGCGTAATCCTCGAATCGCCACATTGATATTCTTTTTTGCAGCATAATCAATCAGCAGTCCGCTGAAAGAGTCAATCGTAACATTTGGCAGATCTGAAGTCGCTTCCTTTAACATTTTAACACGTTCTTCCACAGAAAACAATGGAGTCTTTGTTTTATTATTCAGGACACTCACCGTCAATTCGTCAAAAATTTCAGATGCACGTCTGATGATATCAAGATGCCCATAAGTCACCGGGTCAAAACTGCCTGGATAAATTGCTGCCTTCATGGAAAGCCCTCACGTTTTTATTTCTATCATGAAAAAATACCATTAACAAAGCTTATGATATCATATTAAAACAATTTTGCCAAATTGTCTTTCTCTTTTTTTAAATTTTTCCGGGAAAAAATTGCTGGAAATTATCTTTTTCGACAAAAGACATGCCGGTTGGTCTTATACCTTTTTTCCTTCTCCAAAGAAAAACCAAGCCTCTCCAGATAAGTAAGCTCTGTCTTTAAGGAAGTCTCTATCACAATCAGGGTATTATCCGTTACCCAGGAAAGTTCTCTCAAAATCGCAAGGACACGTTCTTCATGCCCCCGGTCATATGGTGGATCCATAAAAATAATGTCCGCTTCCTGCTCATGAATGCCATAAAGGGCTGAAAGAACATCCGTTTTCAATACCGCCGCCCGGTCAATCAAATGAGTAAAGTGCAAATTTTCCAGAATACAGGCAGCAGCACGCTTCTCATTTTCCACAAAATAAGCATATCTCGCACCACGGCTTAGAGCCTCAATACCGATACCACCGCTTCCGCTGAACAAATCTACAAATAGCGCACCATCAAGATACGGATGCAGCATATTAAAGAGGGTTTCCTTAATCCGATCTGTGGTAGGTCTGGTATCCATTCCCACCGGTGTTTTTAATTGCAGACTTTTCGCTGTTCCAGCTATCACTCTCACAATACAATGCCTTTCTTAGTTGTTATGTCGTTTACTATTACTATGACAAACGCACCTTGACACCTTTACTGTCACGGTGTCCCAGCTTAATTTTGTTTAATTCCAGCTGCTTACCCCCGTATTCGATCGCCTGCTCCAATGCATTCTGAGAATAGTAAACCGCTTCCACCTCGTCAGAGGCAGAAAGCTTCATACCCCTCACACCGATTGCACTCTTTTTCTTCTCAGGGATTTCCTCTACCGGAAAACGCAGGAAATAGCCGGCTTTCGACTGCAAAATAATATTACGCTGCTCCCTGTAAGCAGCCACACTTACCACCTCGTCATTATCCGCCAGCTTGGTAGCCGCAACGGTGCGCTTAGCAACATCAAATTCCCCGCCGTCCACAATTTTCAACATGGCTTGCTTCGTGGCAAAAATGACGCGGTAGAGATTGAGGTCACTCTGACTTGCCGCATAGACAATGACCTCTTTAGAGGAATCGAAATTACTTACGTTATCGATGGGCACACCTTTATCTCGAAATTTTCCAAAAGGAAGATCCACGGCTTTCACTGTGTGAAGCTGCCCTGTATTTGTAAAAAGACAAATTTTACCTATATTTTTGCAGACAAAGGCATAACGGTTCTCGGCATCGGCCGCCTCCTTATTGCGCTCATAAGCCGCCATATCAATGGTTTTGGCATAGCCGAAGCGGTCCATCAAAAATACAATATCCATCTCCTCAGCCTGTTTTTCCACATAGACAGCTTCTTCTGCGTTGGTAATCTGTGTCCGTCTCTTCCGCTTATATTTCTCTTTCAACTCATCCAGCTCGTTGATGATGACTTGAGCCATAGAATCACGGCGTGCCAGAATATCCTCATAGCGGTAAATATTGGCCATGGTATCCTCGTGCTCATTTATGAGGGCTTCGATCTCCAAGCCGATCAGTTTGTAGAGACGCATTTCCAGAATAGCGGTTGCCTGTTTCTCAGAAAACATAAGCTGGGATGCCATGACTTTGGATTCCTTTGATTTAAATTTGATACCGTTGGTTTTTCCCTCCATCAGACAGGCTTTTGCCATAGCACGGTCTTTGGAACCTCTAAGGATCTCTATAATCAAGTCAATCACATTGCACGCCTTGATCAAGCCCTCCTGGATCTCTTTACGGTCAAGCTCCTTCTCCAGAAGATTTTTGTATTTACGAGCCGCTACCTCGTACTGGAAATTTACACACTCTTTGATCACTTGTTTCAGACCCATAGTCTCCGGGCGGCCGTCGCTGATAGCCAGCATATTGACACCAAAAGTATCTTCCAAGCGGGTTTTCTTATAGAGTAAATTTTTAAAGTTTTCCACATCAGCATCTTTTTTCAGCTCAATGACAATGCGGATTCCCTCCTTTGAGGACTGGTTCGTGATGTCCATAATATCCTGCGTCTTTTTTGTCTCTGCAAGTGCCGCCACATCCATCAGAAATTTGCCGATATTGGCGCCGATCATGGTATAGGGGATCTCGGTGATGACAAGGTTTGTTCTGCCTCCCTTTGCTTTCTCAATTTCGACTTTACCGCGCAGTCTGATCTTTCCAATGCCGGTCTCATAGATATCCAGAAGCTCATCCTGATTGATGACAATGCCGCCGGTGGGGAAATCCGGACCCTTCAGATAGCGCATCAGCTCTCTGGTAGTGATATTTTCATCTAACATATATGCTTTTGTGGCGTCGATTACCTCCGCAAGATTGTGGGGAGGAATATTAGTGGCCATACCCACCGCAATGCCCTCAGAACCGTTGACTAAAAGATTCGGGATTTTTACGGGCAAAACACTGGGTTCTCTCTCCGTCTCATCAAAATTGGGAATAAAATCCACGACATCCTTGTCCAAATCCGCGAGAAACGCCTCCTGGGTAATCTGCTCCAACCGTGCTTCCGTGTAACGCATGGCAGCCGCGCCATCTCCCTCAATGTTACCAAAATTACCGTGACCGTCAACCAATGGAAGACCCTTCTTAAAGTCCTGAGACATAACAACCAGCGCTTCGTAGATAGAACTGTCCCCGTGGGGATGATATTTACCCATGGTATCACCCACAATGCGGGCCGATTTACGATAGGGCCTGTCATATCGAATCCCTAACTCATACATGTCGTAGAGAGTCCGCCTCTGCACCGGCTTCAGGCCATCCCTTACGTCCGGCAGTGCACGGGCTACGATAACACTCATGGCATAATCAATGAAAGATTTCTGCATCACCTCGGAATATTCGGTTTTTATGATTCTGTCGTCCATAATTCTTTTAACCTTTTCTAAGATTTATTTCTGTGAGCGCTGAGTTGATTGAGCGTCCCTGGAACAATTTTGGGTAAAGTTTTCCTGTGCAGCTATATATCCAGTTCTGCCTCCCGCGCGTTTTTGTAGATAAAAGCTTTCCGGGGCGTCACCTCTGTACCCATCAACATCTCGGTTACTTCGCTGGCCATGCGGGCATCCTCAATCTCCACTTGTTTTAAAAAACGAGTTTCTGGATCGAGCGTGGTCTCCCAGAGCTGCTCGGCGTCCATCTCGCCAAGTCCCTTATACCTCTGCAAGGTAAAAGGACCTTTGTGTTTCTTTCGGTATTTTTCCAATGCCTTATCGTCGTACAGATATTCTTCCGCCCCTTTGGACGGCATAGCTTTATACAGAGGGGGCATGGCAATGTAAACATGTCCCTCATAAATCAGTTCCGGCATAAAGCGGTAAAAAAGGGTGAGGAGCAGCGTGGAGATATGTTCACCGTCCACATCCGCATCAGCCATAATGATGATCTTATCATAGCGCAGCTTCGCAATGTCAAAATCATTGCCATAACCTTCCGAAAAGCCGCAGCCAAAAGCGTTTATCATAGTTTTGATCTCGGCATTTGCCAGAACTTTGTCAATGCTTGCTTTCTCCACATTCAAAATTTTACCACGAATGGGCAGAATCGCCTGATACATACGGTTTCTGGCAGTCTTGGCGCTGCCTCCTGCAGAATCTCCCTCCACAATGAATATCTCACACTTAGAAGCGTCCTTCGACTCACAATTGGCAAGCTTTCCGTTGGTGTCGAAGGAAAATTTCTGCTTGGTCAAAAGATTGGTCTTCGCCTTCTCCTCGGTTTTTCGAATTTTAGCTGCTTTCTCTGCACATCCAATAATACTCTTTAATGTATCCAGATTCCTGTCAAAAAAACGTACAATCTCTTCCCCGGTGACCTTACTCACTACCTTGGCCGCATCCTGATTATCCAGCTTCGTCTTCGTCTGACCTTCAAACCGAGGATCAGGATGCTTGATGGAGACTACCGCTGTCATCCCATTTCTCACATCCGCCCCGGTAAAGTTCACATCTTTCTCTTTTAGGATGTTAAGGCCCCTGGCATACGTATTGATAACGTTTGTGAACATGGTCTTAAAACCGGTCAGATGAGTGCCGCCCTCCGCATTATAAATATTGTTGCAAAAACCCAGCACATTTTCATGAAACTCGTTGACATACTGAAAAGCGCACTCTACGCTGATTCCCTCGGCTTCACCCTGAAAGAAAATCACATCGTGTATGCTTTCCTTAGACTTATTCATGTCCTTGATAAAACCCACGATTCCCTCTGGCTCATGGTATTCGATGTGCTCCACTTCCGGTCCGCGTTTATCTTCATATATAATAGTAAGTTCCGGGTTTAAGTAAGCCGTTTCATGGAGCCGGCTCTTAACTTCATCCTCCTTAAAACGGGTTTTATCAAAAATGGTATCATCCGGTAAAAAATTGATTGTAGTGCCGGACTCCCTGGTTTTCCCCACCGCGGGAAGAAGCCCATCTTTTAATTCCAGTGTGGGAATGCCGCGCTCATAGTGATCTTCATAGATATGTCCGCCGGTTTTCACGGTCACATGCAGATAAGCAGACAACGCATTAACCACGGATGAACCCACACCATGGAGTCCGCCGCTGGTCTTATAGGCATCGTTGTCAAATTTACCGCCTGCATGGAGAGTCGTAAATACAAGTCTCTCTGCACTGATGCCTTTCTCGTGCATCCCCACAGGAATACCGCGGCCGTTGTCTGAGACCGTTGCTGAGCCGTCCGCTTCCAAAGTCACCTGGATTCTGGTACAAAATCCCGCCAAATGCTCATCCACCGCATTGTCCATGATCTCGTAGATCAGATGATTTAACCCTTTGGTAGACACACTTCCTATATACATTCCGGGACGCACCCGAACCGCTTCCAGACCTTCCAGAACTGTTATGCTGGAAGCATCATATGTATTATGATCTGTTTTCGCCATATTGTTCAACTCCAGTCGTCTTTGACACTGCTCATCGCTACATCATATCATAGATTATGTATTTTTGCAAAGGACAAATACTATATGATGTGGATTTACTCCTCCACCTGATACAAATATTCCCGGCCTCTTTTTCCTACTCGCTGCAGAATTCCCAGATACATCAAAATAGGTACAGTGTCCGCTGCAAGATCATGTCGAATGCATGCCGCTTTCGCAAACTCTTTTATGGTAAAAGGTTCAGAAATCTCTGCGGGTACAAACTGCATGAAATCTTCTCTCCTGTCAACGCGGATTTCGTCAAATAAAGACAGCGGCATTCTGTCATACCGCCTGGAACCGCGCTTTTTATTGTGATTCCAGCCGTTTAACAGCCTGTATTCATCTATGTCGATCAGCGGAAAGGCAAAGGAGAGATTCGGATCCTTCAGGAAAGCCTTAATCTTATATAATTCCGAAAAGGCATGGTAACCGTTCCCTGTCACTGGAGACTTATGTTTTTCGGAGAGTTCCCCGCTCTCCTCATCCATCCAGATCAACCATTTAAAATGTGGGATCGGAAAAACTACTGTCACCGGATAATATGGCAAAAAAGCAGAAAGCTTCGGCCGCAGCTTCCCGAAATTCCCGTTCTGTATTTCAATAATACGTCCATCTCTATAGATATCCGCAATGTATCCCTCAACCGGCACCTCATGGTAATCCTCGTCTGGTTCATAATATAGCTTCATCACTGCATGAACCGTCTTTTCCTGCAAGGTACCAAAGCCGTGCGGGTCGTTTTGCTTTAAGAGTACTTTTATCTTTGCCTGTTCAAATGCATCTATATTCATAGCAATAAGTATATCATATATTGCATATTCGAACAAGTGTTTTCTTTTGGACTGGCGCCGTCAAACAAATTTTCCTGTTCTTGTCATTTATCTGCCATCCCCTTTGAAAACAGTAGTAGTAAAAACTCCCCTATCTGAATTTGAAAATACAGATACGAGAGTTTTTTAAAACCTGCTTACACATTATACTTTTCAATTGAATAGCTTAATATATCCGTCAATATATAGCTTTCATATACCTCAAACGGTTTTTCCTGTTTCTCATGAAGACAGTAGGAGGTTGCCCGAATCTTAAGCAGCGGCTTTTTATCCTGAAGCCCCAATGTCTGCCGTACTTCCTCCTCCCCCATAACAGCCTCCAGATTCTGTTTCACCCGTGACAAATTCAATTGATAAAAGGATTTCAGCACATCATATAAGGAACAGACGTTAAAATTGAATACTTCAAGTTTGGGAAATAACATCGCAGGAAGAATCGAAGTATTTACACAGTAAACCGCTCCGTCTGCCAGATAAAGGCATTTCAGACGATAAACTTCATCATCCGGCGTGATTTCTAATAACTTTGCCAATTCATCTCCCGCTTTTTCTCTGGAAAAATCAAGCTGCCTTCTCCCCGGCTCCTTACCCTGATGAATCGTGGCTTCCGTAAAGCTATGTATCCTGGACAGCCCTTTGGCAGAATCCTCCCGCACAAAGCATCCCTTTCCTTTGATCCGATACAGTTTATTCTCCATAACGAGATCATCAACCGCCTTTCGCACCGTAATACGGCTTACCTGATATTGCTTACACAGTTCGCTCTCAGATGGAATCACCTGATTAGGCTTGTATTCCATCTCATCGATCTTCCTGCGAATATCCTGCTTGATTACTTCATATTTTGAAACGTTCTTTTCCATATTTCCCCCTATTTAGCAGGGGTCATCATTCCATGCAGTTATGCTTCCTTATTATTCTGAACTCTCTTTGCAATCCTCTTCCAGTTCCAGTATCCATAAGTAGCATTGCAAAGATTAACGCATTTCATAATGATAATCAGTATTGCAGACTGATCTCCTGACATTAATACCATAATCCACATGGCAATAGACAGCGCATTGACGATGACCCACATAAGCCATTGCTCTGAGTAACGTAACAAGTATAGCATACTTGCAATCACCGATACAACTGTTGTAAGGGAATCCATCAATGCAAAGTTACCACCCATCCAGGTTAAAAATTCTGCGTAGCCCAGAGTTCCAACAACCGTTAACACAATAACTCCTATTGCAAATTTTAGTGTCATTGTGCGGAACTTAACCTCACCACTCTGAGATTGATTTTTCTTCCACATAATAATCGCAATCGCACTTACCGGAATGGAATACAGCAGATTGTACATAATCTCGCCATACAGAGGAATACTGAAGCAATTAATCGCATAAAGCAGGCTGTTAATAATTGCAAAATACAAACCAGCAATCTTTCCCTTTGCTCCGAGAACCAGATTCAGACTGCTGGACAGCGTCAGAACCAGCATAAACAAATCTTCTTTATTAATTGCCCACGCCACAATCTGGAAAATCAATACAAATGCCAGCCACGCCTTTTCTAATGTACTCCAGTCTTTAAAAAACTCTTTTACTTTATTCATGCCATCCTCCCATTTTTTTATCAAATTGTTCTTTGCTCATAACAGGTCCCTGTACGCCCACAATGTTTGCCGCAACACGATTTGCAAAACAAATGGCCTTGTCAAGATCATATCCTTTGGATAGTCCTCCAATCACCGCACCTACATGGCTGTCACCTGCCCCAATGGTATCTACCACATCTGCCGCCTCAGACAGCGCTTTATGCATTGCTTCACCGTCATAATAAGCCGTACCTTCTGCTCCAAGTGTTACAATGACTAAATTTTTTGTACGCCCATATAATATTTGGACTGCCTCCTGAATGTCTTCTGCCTTCGTCTCTTCCAAGGCTTCCTTTTCATTCAGATGTAGAACCGGATGCAAAGAATAAATCTGCTCCTTAACTTCCGGGGCAATTTGTCCAATTACGGGACCCGGCGCGAAAAAGATTTGCTTATTTGAGAGTTCGGAAAGCCACTGTGACATCTCCTTGCCGCTCTCATTGCATACCTGGTAGCCGGCCACATAAACTCTGTCATAGGGCGTAAGATCAATACTGTCAAACCATTTCCTTCGAAAAGTCCCCTCAATCCCCTGAGAAGTAATAAATGTTCTTTCTCCACTTGCCTCAACAAGATCCAGACACCACCCATTATCCTGGCTGTCATCCCGAATCAAAATATCATATCCGCAACGCTCCAATTCCGCTGCAATAATCTCAGAATAAGGCCCCCTGCCTATGGGAACGCACAGATCATGTGCACAGCCCATATTCCGCAGTGTACTTGCCGCATTATAGGCGCACCCGCCGATAATAATGCCGGACTCGCTGCAAAGCACATCCTCTCCTGTCTTCGGCAATGCTTCGAGCTTCATCAACATCTCAAACATAGCCGCCCCAATTACCAATGTTTTCATTTCAGTTTTTCCCTTCCCCTAATTAGAATGTCAATATAAGAATCAAAATCTACGTCATTCTGTTTTTTTAGTATCTCAATGTATTTTGGATTAATTGCACGCATCCCCATGAATGCACCGCAAATTGCCGTTGCCATTGCCCCAATGGTATCTGTATCTCCTCCCATATTGGCACAGAACAGACAGGCCTTATTGGGATCCTGCGTATAATAAGCTGCTGCAACGGCGGCCGGAACAGACTCAATAATGCCAACCCCTGTACCTACAATATCATAAAGCTTCTGGGAAAGCAGTTCTTCATCTTCCCCATATTTTTTTACGAGATCCAGGCCTATTTTCGTGCGTTCTTTTAATCTCGGGCTGTAGCTTTCACAGCCTTTCCGGTATCCCAGCTCCTCAATTTCAAGAATATCCTCAATTACTCTTTCAAAATCCTGATTTACAATTGCAGAGCTTACTCCCACAGCAATCATAGCCGCTCCTGCAATTGTTACATCGCTGGTATGCGTTGCGCGTGACACACCATACACATAGTCAACCAGCTCTTTCTTTCTGTCAGGTGTAAACAAGCAGCCGATAGGAGGAATTCTCATGGCGCTTCCATTTGAAAGGGCTTTATCCGTCGGCTTACTGTCCTCAATTCCATCACGGAAATTGGCCAATGCAATCTTAGACGTAGGGCCAAGAATATTGTTTTCCCAAGCATTTTCCTTCTCCGCCCACGCAATCATCCGAAGGGCAATGTCCCGCACATCCGGAACATAGTCTGTAGACGCAATAGAATCCAGCAGTACAAGGGCCTGTCCTGTGTCGTCTGTAAACTGGCCGTATTCATAATTGAAGGCTACCTCGTTTTCCTTGGGGCCATCCAGAAAGCCTTCGATCCTTTTTCCAAAAAAACGGCGCGCTCTTTCTCTTCCCCACAACTCTGCCGGCATTCCCATGGCATCTCCCAACGCCATTCCATACAATGCCCCTGCAATTTTGTCTCTCATTCTTTTGTCACCTCTCCTTTCATATCGTCTTGTTATTACAACTTGTATTATATAAAAAGCCAAATCTTCTGTCAATTATTTCTTATATTTTCGGAAATTTATGCAATTTTATATGAATGCTTTTAG
>DLAA01000135.1:23747-40392 GCA_002493835.1 Lachnospiraceae bacterium UBA7060
TTATATGAATGCTTTTAGATAAATTTACATTTTCGAACAAATGTTTTCCTTATGTGTAGAACAGTTTACAAAAAAAGCTTGTAGTAGTATAATAAAATTGTTTTTTTATATTTATGAAAGCAAATAAACGGGATTATATTCTATGAGCAAGGGGAAATGGCAGCTTCGCCTGGGTAAAGGCGTCAACAAAATAACGGATATTATGTCAGGCAAAATCCAGATCACGAATCGGCTGAAGTTTCATGCTTTGATTGGCTCGATCGCCTCCGTGCACATATTTTTGCTTATTATTTTCTGCGTTTTTCATATAATGCCTTTATTTTTCTTTAACATTTTCAGTGTAATCACTTACATGTTCTGCTTTTGGCTGATGTGTGGAACCCGGGAACACTATTTGACAATCTATTACATTACCTATATTGAAATTATTTTACACACTTTTGCAGCTACAGTCTGTCTGGGGTGGCGGTTTGGATTTGCTCAATACATTATTGCAGTAATTCCGGTTGGCTTTTACATATGTTATACACTGAATATTGAAAAGCGCAAATTTATGATTGCTACACTGTCCGGGGTCTTTTCTGCGATAGCATTCCTATGTTGTAAATTTATATCCTTCTTCACTGATCCTCTTGTTCCCTTGGACAATGTTATCCTGGAATTGTCTTTATATGTTTTTAATTCTCTTTGTGCTTTTGTTTTTTTGATTCTTTTTTCTTTAATTTTTGTGTATGAGATCAAACTCTCAAGCAGCCAGCTCAAACATCAGAATGCCATTTTGAACAAACTTGCCAGTACGGATCCTCTGACAGGGCTCTATAATCGGCGAAGCATGGACATCTTTCTTGCACAGGCGGTTGAGACCGAATCCCGCTTCGCTCTGATTATGTGTGATATTGATAATTTTAAGAAGGTAAATGACACTTACGGACATGACTTTGGCGATGTAGTACTCAAAGGAATTTCCCAAATTACCGGCGAACAGGTCAAGGGGCATGGCTATGTCTGCCGCTGGGGCGGGGAAGAGATTTTAATCCTGATCAACAATGCTTCAGAAGAAAGTTCTTTGCGCATTGCGGAAAATATTCGCAGGAATGTGGCGAACCGTGTGTTTGAGTTGGATGAAAAATGGATTCGATGCTCCCTCACATTAGGCATTGCCCTGCATAAAGGAAAAGAACCCGTAGAAGATACCATTACAAGGGCCGACTACAACCTCTACTGTGGTAAGAGAAATGGAAAAAACACTGTGGTATTATAGCGGCCGCAAATCCCGTATATATCACAGTGTTTTTATTTTTTAGAAGATTGCGAAAGCGCAGACTGCCTAAGGAGAATGGTATTACAATTTTCTTACATTGCGGTCTCCATGCAGAATCCGCTCCCTGTCCGACGCATTGATCTGCGTTATTTTTCCACTTCTGTCGTAATAAGTTAACAGCGTAGAATTTTTAGCAATAGTACGTCTGCCGTCATCTGTCAGCAAATTTATGACTTGATCAAGATTCCCGGAACGAAGACTTTTTCGGATTTTTTCATCCTGTTCCGCCTGAATCTCTTCATAAGATTTTCTTTTCTCCGGAATTTGTATTTCACCAACAGGTTCAGGCGGAGCCATCCCCTTCATAGCATAATATTCTTCTGTGTAACGCTCGGCCTCCTCTAGTGTCACCTCCGATGAGACCGGCTCCTGCGGCGGATCATTCCATATTTTGTAAAAGAAATTCTTCACAACTTGAAGGAAATCCTGCAAAATACCATAAAAAGAGCCAAAAAGTCCAATACCTGCAGTTTCCGTTTTTTCACCAGAAGCCGTTTCTTTTTCCCAATCGGCTTTCGGACGGCTGCCGCTCAATTCCAGCCGGACGCCCTGCTTTTTAACAGTAACGTCAGGCTTTTCATGAAGCTTCTTGTCGTCCCCCTTATCGGCTTTCTTCTGGGACGAAGTCTGCTCATTCTGATGTTCTAAGCTAAACTTTTCCTGCCCCTCTGTATTTTTGGCCGGTTTTAGCTGGCTGCTATAGTCATAGGCAGGATTATCGCCGTCACCTACTCTGTAGATCATAAATCATTCCTCATTCATTATTCTGACTCTGAGTGGAATTTATATAATTAACTAACCCCTCTGCATCGATAATCTTCTGCATAAACGGAGGAAATGCCTGTCCCTGGTAAGTCGTTCCTTTGGAGATATCCGTAATCACACCAGAATCAAAATTTACTTCCACCTCATCGCCTTCCTCAATAGCGGCTGCCGCCTCCGGACACTCTACAATAGGAAGTCCAATATTGATAGCATTGCGATAAAAAATTCGTGCAAAAGTTTCTGCAATAACACAACTGACGCCGGCTGCTTTGATGGCAATTGGTGCATGTTCTCTCGAGGAACCACATCCAAAATTCTTTGTGGCAACAATGATATCGCCTTTACTCACCTTCTGTATAAATGTTTTATCGATATCTTCCATACAATGTGTCGCAAGTTCCGCCGGATCGGAAGAATTTAAATATCGTGCAGGGATAATCACATCCGTATCCACATTATCTCCAAATTTAAACACTTTTCCTTTTGCAGCTTTCATATCAAAATTCCTTTCTATTTTAAACTTTGCAGTCTCATGTTCTTATGTTTTGTCAACTTTATCAGGTAAACTGGCAGGGACAGGAAATTTTTCCGGTTACCGCGCTTGCCGCCGCCACTGCGGGGCTTGCAAGATATATTTCCGAGTTAACATGACCCATGCGCCCCACAAAATTGCGGTTGGTGGTAGATACACAACGCTCGCCCTCCGCGAGAATTCCCATGTAACCTCCCAGACAAGGTCCGCAGGTAGGCGTGCTGACAATGGCCCCTGCCTCGATAAAGATCTTAAGCAAACCTTCTTCCATAGCTTGTAAATAGATCGCCTGCGTCGCCGGGATCACGATACAGCGCATTCCCTCCGCCACATGCCTGTCCTTCAAAACCTTAGCAGCGATCCGCAGATCATCCAGTCTGCCGTTGGTACAGGAGCCGATCACCACCTGGTCAATTTTGATCTCCTCCTTGATCTCATCGATAGTCTTCGTATTTTCTGGCAGATGAGGAAACGCCACTGTAGGACGGAGAGTACTCAGATCAATCGTGTACTCCTCATCATATACTGCATCTGCGTCTGCCTCATATATTTTAAATTCACGTTTGGAATGCTCCTTCATGTAAGCCACAGCCAGATCATCCACCGGGAAAATACCATTTTTCCCACCGGCCTCAATAGCCATGTTGGCAATAGTGAACCGATCATCCATGGACAGATTTGCAATTCCATCTCCTATAAATTCCATGGATTTGTAAAGAGCACCGTCCACGCCGATCATACCAATAATGTGGAGAATCACATCTTTGCCGCTGACCCACTCGGACGGCTTACCTGTCAGATTGAATTTAATCGCCGAGGGAACCTTGAACCATGCCTTACCAGTAGCCATGCCAGCCGCCATATCCGTACTTCCCACACCCGTGGAGAAAGCACCCAATGCACCATAAGTACAGGTGTGGGAGTCAGCACCAATAATCACATCTCCCGCTACGGTCAGTCCCTGCTCCGGCAAAAGGGCATGCTCAATTCCCATCTGCCCCACTTCAAAGTAATTAGTAATCTCGTTTTTGCGGGCAAATTCCCGCACGCACTTGCAGTGCTCCGCAGACTTGATGTCTTTGTTTGGAACAAAATGATCTGGAACAAGAGCAATCTTTTCCTTGTCAAATACCCCGCTTGTGTTCATTTTTTCCATCTCTTTGATGGCCACAGGGCTGGTGATATCATTTCCCAGCACCAGATCCAGATCAGCCTCTATGAGCTGTCCTGCCTCCACCTTATCCAAACCGGCATGCGCCGCCAGAATTTTTTGTGTCATAGTCATTCCCATGATTGTTCCTCCTGATTTTTATGATCTAATACAGCGAATACATAATTCTGATACATTGGCGCAGAATAATGTTTCATATGCAGGACAGATGAAACATCAGGCAAACCAATGGGGCTGTTAATTAATACTCGCTGTACTAGTATATCATAAATCATCAGATTCGTACAGACATGAAAAGGGAGGGCTTTCCATGCCCTCCTGCACTTTCTGTCAATATAGAAAATATAAAGCCTCAATTCTTTCTGATGATATGTTTAAGCATCTGACAAAGCTGTATGAGCTCATCCGAAAAACCATTAAATCCGTAAAGTTCCTTAAGTTTAAAGTCAATTCTGAGATTTATCTCACTCCAATAGGGATCGTTGGCAGTCAGCTTCAACTGAAAATAATCATAATTATCTCCGCTTTCCTCATCGCTGCCCACCGTTCTTGCAAGCTCGGCTAAAGCAGACGTACCAGTCTCCAGAGAAATCGGCCCAGTAGTTTCCAGATCATCCACCGTCGTCTTCCTGCGCTGCAGTTCGTAACCTGTAAGCTGATCAAAAGAAAGTACTACCGGATTTTCTTTGTCTACATTGAGATCTACATGGATCAGGTAAACCGCCTGCCCATCTTCATCTATTCCTGCCTCAAGTCCAGGGATCAAAGTAAATCTTGTAGGCCATTGTAACCAATTATATTTCTCGGCGTTTTTTTTCCGATATTCCAGATGCTCTCTGATAAACTCCGGCTCAGCGTTTTGCAGCAGATCCTTGTTCATGGAAATAGGCTCTGAACATTTCCTGCACAAAATTTGTTTATCTTTGATTTTGGTGAGAAAAAGTCCCTTCACCTCCCCGCCGCAGACCGGGCAGGCTTCTTTTTTAGAAAATAATCCCATGATATATCCTCCTATTTGTCTTTATTTATTTATAATAACATGTGGACCCGCATGAAACCCGCTGTTTTCGTGAAATGCTTCTGAAATGGCGCAGACGGTAAACGAATCTAATACAGGATTGAAGGCATTGAGACAGGATTTATCCCCACTAGCTGCAGTTCAGATTCAAAGTATTTTAAACTGTGTATTCTTGCTTCCCACCCAATTTTATGATATCTTAAATACAAATAAACTGTGAAAGGTAACCATACTATGAGCACTCTCACCTGCGGTTTTATCGGGCTCGGGCTGATCGGCGGCTCCATCGCCAAAGCAATCAGACTCCATCTGCCAAGCGCCCGCCTGCTCGCATACGATATCAATTTCACATCTCTGGAGCTTGCTAAAAAGGAACGAGTTATAGATGAAATTTGTTCCGGTATCGATGCTTCCTTCGGGAGTTGTGACTATCTTTTTTTATGCGCGCCAGTCTCTTACAACGCGGATAATCTGCTTACCCTAAAGAAATTTCTCTCTCCAGATACGATTCTCACAGATGTAGGAAGTGTCAAAACCGGAATCCACAGACAAATAGAGGAACTCCATCTGCAGGCGCAGTTTATCGGTGGCCATCCCATGGCCGGCTCTGAGCGTTTCGGCTATCAGAACGCCAAGACTTCTCTTCTGGAAAATGCTTATTATATTCTGACACCTTCCGGGATAGTTCCAACAGAAAAGATAGACCACTACCGATCGCTGGTGGAGACAATCGGCGCGATTCCATTGGTACTGTCATACGAGGAACATGACTATGTGACCGCAGCAATCTCTCATCTGCCCCATGTAATTGCCGCTTCCCTGGTCAATCTGGTAAAGAACAGTGACTCGGCGGATGGAGTGATGAAGATGATCGCCGCAGGCGGTTTCAAAGATATCACAAGAATCGCATCCTCCTCTCCCGATATGTGGCAGCAGATCTGTCTGACTAATGCGGATAATATTTCAAAGCTTCTACGAACATACATTCAATATCTGGGCGTTCTTGCAGACAATATTGACAATCACGCCGGTGACAGCCTTTACCGCTTTTTTGATTCCGCAAGAAATTACAGGGAATCCTTTATCAGCGCACCCAACGGGCCAATCAAAGCCGAATATGTATTTACTGTGGATATCGCCGATAAACCCGGCGCCATCGCCGCTATCGCTTCGCTTCTCGCTATGCATGATGTAAGTATCAAAAACATCGGCATCAACCACAACAGAGAATTGGCTGAGGGAGCACTCCGCATTGAGTTTTACGACCAGAATACATTTACACGGGCGATGACTGTTATGACTGAACACGGCTATAAACTTCACACGCGCTGAGCGGGACCGTAAATTTTTCCAAAGCGGGCTTCCTACGAACAAATTAACCGTTTTATGCGTTTTATGATTCTGAATTGGAAAGGCACAGGACAGACTATTATGAAATTCCAAAAGATAAAGACATTAAAAGGGGAAGTGACAATTCCCGGAGATAAATCCATATCCCACCGTGCTGTCATGTTCGGTTCTCTGGCCGAAGGCACTACGGAGATCACCAATTTTTTACAAGGAGCGGACTGTCTCTCCACCATAGACGCTTTTCGAAAGATGGGCATTGAGATTCAAAATGCCCCTGAAAAAATAATAATCCGTGGAAAAGGACTGCATGGTTTGCAAGCTCCTTCTTCTGTTCTGGATATGGGAAACAGCGGTACCACCACCAGACTGATCAGCGGCATTTTAGCCGGACAAACTTTTGAAAGCACCTTAACCGGTGACGCTTCCATTCAAAAACGTCCCATGAGGCGGATTATGGAACCTCTGTCAATGATGGGTGCAAAGATCACCAGCATAAACAACAACGACTGTGCACCTCTCCACATTATGGGCGCACCTCTCCACGGCATCCACTACCACTCCAAAGTGGCCTCTGCCCAAGTAAAATCTGCCGTGCTGCTGGCAGGACTCTACGCTGAAGGAGAAACCTTTGTGACAGAGCCGGCTTTAAGCCGCAATCACACCGAAATTATGCTGCGCTGTTTCGGTGCAGACTTGAGTTCCGAAGACAAGACAGCCAAAGTATGTCCAGAACCCCGCCTGCAGGGACAAAAGATCCACGTTCCTGGAGACATCTCCTCCGCCGCTTATTTTATCGCCGCAGGACTTCTTGTCCCCGGCGCGGAGATTCTGATCAAAAATGTAGGCATCAATCCTACCCGGGACGGCATCTTGAAAGTGGCAAGAGAAATGGGCGGAGATATCACATTACTTAATGAAAAACACGAAGGGGAACCAACAGCCGATCTGCTTGTAAAACACAGTGACCTGCATGGCATTACTATCGAGGGCAGTCTGATTCCCACCCTCATAGATGAGCTTCCCATCATCAACATCATGGCCGCATGCGCAGAGGGTACTACCATCATCCGTGACGCCGCCGAATTAAAGGTCAAAGAGTCCAACCGCATCGACGTGATGGTGGAATATTTGAGCGCCATGGGTTGTGATATCAAAGGCACTGACGACGGCATGATCATCAACGGCGGCCAGCCTCTGCACGGCACCATTGTCGATTCCCACATGGATCACCGCGTTGCCATGAGCTTTGCCATCGCTTCCCTGATCGCCGAAGGTGAGACCAAGATCAAGAGCAGCGATGTTGTTACTATCAGCTACCCCAATTTTTATGCAGATCTCACACGTTTGTGTCAATAGTCCTATGAAAGGATACGGTTTCTGTATGCAGCTTCTGGCAAAGGAAACAAATGATTCAAAACGGTTTTTAATGGTTAAGGTATGAAAAACAGGCTGTTGATAAAATAATTTCTAAGCAAGTTTTACCAACAGCCTGTTTAGAAAATAAGATCCCACCATACAGAGGATACCAAACACACTTCCATACCAGTTTAGTGCCGCATCCGACTGCTGAAAATGCCGCCCCTCCACAAACTGTTTATAATATTCCGTATAGTAGGCGAGTACATAACAGAGAAATCCTGCGCCTATCACACCGAGAATCCGAAAATATCCTCGAAAGACCACCATACTCACAAATGTGGTCACAAATCCTACCACAAAGAAAAGACCTAGATGTGCACCATAGCGTATCATCAACGCCGTGGTCGAAATCTGATCTGCTGTGGGGCGTTCAAAAATCCGTCTGGCGATCTGTTCTGCCAGACGCATCGTCACACCGGCAGAAGCTGTGCCGTTTTGAAAAGACACTGCCAGCACAAAGTATAAAAGCAGGAAGAGCGCGGCCATCGAAATGGCAATTACGCATAGCTCCAGCCAGATATTTCTTTTTTTCATTTTTTTATTCATCTAAGACACCCTATCAAACTTGTGTAAACATCCTTTCTCTTGATAAGTTTGGATGAAAGAGTAACCGTTGCTTTGGTAGAGTGTCCGGTTGCTCTTATTTTTTTGTTTTCCAGTCACTACGCCCACACTTCATCGTGAGAAAATAACTCTCCTCTTTCGATTTCCTGTCTGGCTTCCCTGACCGCTTCCACTTCATCCGGCTTTGCAGCATCCTCCTCTATCAGCTTTCCAATTCCCCGGCTGATCGCTTCGGTTCGGTTTACTCCGGTTTTTGCACAGTATACTTCCAGAATCCTTTTGTCAGCGTCACTGATGCGTATCGTCAGACTGTGCGGCCTGGGATTGTCTGTCGGCCTTCCCATTTTCTTTTTACTTTCCGTTAGAACCGCCTCCATCTGCCACTTTATTTTTATAGATAGGGCGGTGGCAAGCCTGCCCTTTCACATATTTACCTAATCCTCTAAATACTGCTGGATATGCTCTAATACCCTGTCAATCTTACTGTTTTTCTTTTCTACGTCCTCGCTGTCTCTCGCTTCCTTTAAGTCGTCTTTTACGAAATTCATAAGCAACTTCATTTCCTTTTCGCTGATTGCCATGTCCAATGCCTCCATATAGTTTACTCCTTTCCTGTTAAGTCCTTACCATTTCTTAACTGTAACTTCATTATAGACTTTTGCAAGACAAAAGTAAAGCAGTATTTTTTATTTTTCCGGAATCCATGAAAAAAGCCGGAGAATCAGCAACTCCAGCTCATCTCCTCCATATTTTGTTGTTTGCAAATGTACGAA
The DNA here is from genome assembly GCA_002493835.1 of Lachnospiraceae bacterium UBA7060. GTDB lineage: Bacteria > Bacillota > Clostridia > Lachnospirales > Lachnospiraceae > UBA3282. The sequence continues at coordinate 32,661 of DLAA01000135.1, forward strand.
AACGGTGTTAATAGATAAACATCGCGTCCCCAAAACTGAAAAACCGGTATCCTTCTTTAATCGCTTCCTGATACGCCGAAAGCACATGCTCCCGCCCGGCCAGCGCACACACCAACATCACCAGCGTGGACTCCGGCAGATGAAAATTTGTAATTAGGCAGTCAAGCACCTTAAAATGATACCCCGGATAGATAAAAATTTCCGTATTGCCGCAGCCAGCTCTCACTAAACCGTCCTCTCCCGCCGCGCTCTCCACCGTGCGGCAGCTTGTTGTCCCTACGCAGATCACTCTTCCACCGTTTTTTTTCGTACGGTTTATCAGTTCCGCTGTCTCCTGTGTCACTTCATAATATTCCGAGTGCATGTGATGTTCTAAAATATTGTCTGCTTTTACAGGACGGAATGTGCCAAGCCCCACATGAAGAGTCACAAATGCGGTTGTTACGTCCATATTCCTGATCTGCTCCAAAAGTGCCTCCGTAAAATGCAGCCCCGCTGTAGGCGCCGCCGCCGATCCCTCATACTTCGCGTACACAGTCTGATAACGGTTTTTATCTTCCAGTTTGTGAGTGATATAAGGAGGCAGAGGCATCTCTCCCAGTCGATCCAGTACCTCCTCAAAAATACCCTCATAGAAGAAGCGAACCAGCCGATTACCCTCCTCCACCACTTCCAAAACTTCCGCCCGCAGACTGCCGTCCCCGAAGACAAGCCGGGCGCCGGGCCGCATTTTCTTTCCCGGCCGCACCAGCGTCTCCCAGACATCGTTCTCTCTTCTCTTTAAGAGAAGCACTTCCACAGCCGCGCCGGTATCCTCTTTTGTACCAAGGAGTCTTGCCGGCAATACCTTCGTGTTATTTAAGACCAGACAATCGCCTGGCCTTAAATAATCAGTAATATCCTTAAATGTCCGATGCTCCGTCTCTCCGCTTTCCCGGCGAAGCACCAGAAGTCTGGATGCGGAGCGGTCTTTAAGCGGGTCCTGCGCAATCAATTCCTGCGGCAGATCAAAATAAAAATCAGATTTCTTTAATTCTGTCATTTTACCTCCATGCCAGAGCTTTTTGCGAAGGCACGCGCCGAGAATTTCAAATTCTCGGCTGCGATTTCGAGGTTGTGGCTCCAGCATAACCTCGCGATTGAAAAATCAACACATCAGTGTGATTTTTCAACCCTTTCCCTCACAGGCTTGCGTTCTCCAAAAACGCTACATACCCGCGTTTCGTTTCGTACACATCCGCCTTGCTGGTGGCTTCCCAGGGTGCGTGCATGTTGAGCACCGCCACGCCGCTGTCGATAACGTTCATTCCATAGAGCGCCAAAATATAAGCGATCGTGCCGCCGCCGCCCAGATCCACCTTGCCCAGCTCCGCTGTCTGGAAGTTCACCTTCTCTTTTTCGAAGATCGCCCGGATATGGCCCAGATACTCCGCATTGGCATCGTTGGAGCCTGATTTGCCGCCTCTTCCTGTAAACTTGTTAAACACCATGCCGCCACCCAGATAAGCCACATTCTTTTTGTCAAAGCTGGACGCGTAGGCAGGATCAAAGGCGCTGCTCACATCGGAAGAAAGCATGCAGGAATGTGCCAGACATCTGCGTAAGCTTAATTCACTGTACTCTCCTGAAAGATTCATGACTTCCGCCACCGCATTCTCGAAAAATTTCGACTGCATACCAGTAGCGCCCACACTGCCAATTTCCTCCTTGTCTACCAGGATACAGCATGCCGTCCGATCCGTCTCGCCAATCTCCAGCATCGCCTTTAGGGAAGAAAATGCACAGACACGGTCGTCCTGTCCGTAAGATAAAATCATACTCCGGTCAAATCCTGCCTCCCTTGCCTTTCCGGCGGGTACTACCTCAAGCTCTGCAGAGACAAAATCTTCCTCCTCAAAGTCATAGTTATTTTTCAGAATTTCAAGGATTCCTTTCTTTACAGCGTCTTTTTCGGCGCTCTTCTCTTCCTCGTCCTTCTCTTTGTCCTTATTGATGACAAGCGGCTTATTTCCCACAATAATATCCAGGGCTTCCCCCTCGATCACTTTGTTGGCTTTCTTTTCCATCTGCTCCTGAGCCAGGTGAATCAGAAGATCCGATACGAAGAACACGGGATCGTCCTCGTTCTCCCCCACATTGATCTCCACGGTACTGCCATCCTTCTTCACCACTACGCCATGAATGGAAAGGGGAATCGTCACCCACTGATATTTCTTCACTCCGCCATAATAATGCGTGTCCAGATAAGCGAACCCGCCGTCCTCATAGAGGGGATTCTGCTTTACATCCAGACGGGGCGAATCGATGTGCGCACCCAGAATGTTGATTCCATTCTCCATCTTCTCCCTGCCGATCTGGAAAAGGACGATGGATTTGTTCATCCAAACAGAATAAACCTTATCTCCTGTTTTCAGTTTCTTATCCGCTTTCACAAGAGCTTCCAGCTCCTCATAGCCCGCATTTTCCAGCGTATTTACGATCTGGTCAATGCATTCCCGCTCGGTCTTTCCGTTGTCCAGAAAGTTCATATACTCCCTGGCAAAAGCATCCACTTGCTTCATCTGTTCTTCACTGTAAGTCTCCCATGTATTTTTCTGCTCCAATGATACCACTCCTTTCTCTTTGTACCTTTCTTTGACCAGCACAATTTGTATCACTGTGCTGGCCTGTCACGGAACAATTATTCTTATTTTACCACAATATTACTTTTTGCGCTTCCAAAATCTGCCTTTTAATAGATACCCTATAATGCCGGCTATTTATCAATATTTATTGCTTAACATCTCTATATCCATATCTGCAGGAACAAATGCGGTCTTCTTCGTACAGCGAAAAAAATCTGGTATACACTGTACTTAGCTTCTCAACTCAATACCCAGACCTTCCAGACCATTCAAAATTTTTTTCATGGCCCCTGTCACATCCGCTTCCTCCAAAGTTCTGTCCTTTGCGCGGAAAGTAATAGAGTAAGCCATAGATTTGAAACCGGCTTTGATCTGGTCACCCTCATAGATGTCGAAGAGCTGATAATCCTCCAGGATCTTACCGCCCCGCTGCACAAGAACTGCCTCGATCTGTCCCGCCATCACTTCCTTAGGCACTACCATACTAATATCCCGAAGCACCGCCGGATATTTTGCAATGCCCTCATACTTGCGGTCGAAAGTAGCAAGCGGCAGAATCGCCGGAATATCCAGAACCGCCACATAAACCCTCGTCTTTAAATCGTAGTTGTCACAGACTTCCGGGTGTACCTCGCCCAGATATCCCACTAAGGTTCCCTCGTAAATGATATTTGCCTGTCTGCCGGGATGCAGGAAATTTTTGCCCGCCTTGGGATCATAGACCTCCTTTTTGTGCATGCCGATGCACGCAAAGAACTCTTCCACGACACCCTTCATATCAAAGAAATCACAATCTCCGTACATTCCTAATGTAAACTGCATCCGCTCCTCAGGAAGTTCCGCAAGAGGCAGCGCCTTTGGCAGATAAATATTTCCCAGCTCATAGAGGCGCACATTCTTATTCCGTCTGTTATAGTTGGTTGACAGGCTTGTCAACATGCCATTTAATGACAACGTCCGCATAATGGAGAAATCTTCCCCCAGCGGATTGGCGATGGTGATCGCCTGCCTGGCCGGATCGTCCGCGGAAAGCAGCAGCTTGTCAAACACCTTGGGACTCTCGAAAGAATAACACATTCCCTGGGAAAAACCGCAGTACTCCGCGATATCCCTTGCCTTCTGCTCAATGCGCAGCTTGAAAGGGAGTTTACCCGTAGTGGCCTCACCGTTTGGCAGGGTTGTCGGAATCTTATCATAACCGTAAAACCGCGCCACTTCCTCTGCAATATCGCACTGTCTTAAGAGATCCTGCCGGAAAGTAGGAATCGTAAGCGTACGTGCCGATGCGTCATATTCCACTTCAATCATTTTAAAAATATCCAGCATCTCCTGCTCGGAGACATTCGTGCCTAAAAGCTTATTGTAGCGCTCCGGCTCAAAGGGAAGAACCACTTTCTCCTTCCGTTTACCGTGCACATCTACCATGCCGTTCACAACTTCGCCGCAGCCGAACTCCTCAATGAGCTGGCAAGCCCTGTCAATAGCTGCCGCCGCATTGCAGGGATCCAGTCCCTTTTCAAATTTGCCGGAGGCATCCGTCCGAAGGCCGACCCTCTTCGCGGATTTCCGAATATTGGCGCCGTTGAAGGCAGCCGCCTCAAAGAGTACGGTTGTCACGCTGTCAGTGATCATGGAGTTTTCACCACCCATGATGCCGGCAATACCGACTTCCTTCTCAGCATCGCAGATCATCAGCACATCGCTGTCAAGATGTCTGTCCTGTCCGTCCAAAGTGCGGAACACATCCCCATCCTTTGCGCGGCGCACAATAATCTTATGCCCGGCAATGGTATCCAGATCGTAAGCGTGCATGGGCTGTCCGTACTCCTCCATCACATAGTTGGTGATATCCACCAGATTGTTAATGGGACGGATACCGCTGGCCGCAAGGCGTCTCTGCATCCACTTCGGAGAAGGCCCAATCTTGATATTTGTACACACTCGCGCGCAGTAGCGGGGGCAGAGCTCCTGATCCTGTACCTCAACGGCAATATAATCCTCCACTCTTCCACCATTGCCCTTCACCGTAACCTCAGGCAGGATAAATGGTTTTCTGAAAGTAGCCGCTGCCTCCCTGGCGATACCGATCACACTGTAACAGTCTACGCGGTTCGAGGTGATTTCATACTCAAATACCGTATCATGCAGTCCCAGTGCCTCAACAGCGTCGTCTCCGGGTTTTACATCATCTTTAAAAATATAAATACCATATTCCGGTGCTTCCGGATACATATTTCTGTCAGAGCCAAGCTCCTCAATGGAGCACATCATGCCATATGAAGGCACGCCGCGAAGTTTCCCGGCTTTGATGGCAATGCCGTCCTCCGGCAGAGGACCTCCGTCGTGACCTCCAGCCACCTTTCCGCCATCCAGAACCACAGGTACCATATCGCCCTCCTTCACGTTAGGCGCTCCTGTGACAATCTGAATAACCTGATCCCCAACATTTACCTGACATACAATAAGTTTGTCTGCATCCGGGTGTTTCTCGATCTTCTCAATCTGTCCCACCACAATCTTTTCCAGATTTTTGTCCAGTCTGGTATAACCTTCCACCTTCGTACCGGAAAGCGTCATCGCATCCATATATTCCTGATCCGTACATGTTAAGCCGGGTACATATGCTTTAATCCATGACAATGCTGTATTCATGTCAAAATCCTTTTCCTTTCTTTGCTCTGCAAAATATAATAAATACTGAAAATAATGCGTTATTATTTAATCCTGCGTATATCCTGCCTGTATATCCGACCATTAGAATTGTTTCAGGAATCGAATATCGTTCTCGTACAACAATCTCATGTCGTCAATTTCATATTTCAACAATGCAATACGCTCCAGCCCCACACCGAAAGCAAATCCCGTATACTGCTCCGGATCAATGCCGCTCATCTCCAGCACATGGGGATGCACCATGCCGCACCCAAGAATCTCAATCCAGCCCTCTCCCTTACAGAAACGGCATCCTGTCCCGCCGCACTTAAAACAAGTCACATCCATCTCCGCGCTTGGCTCAGTGAAAGGAAAATGATGGGGTCTGAACTTAACCTTTGTCTTCTCTCCGAAAAGTTCTCTGGCGAACTCGGCAAGGGTTCCTTTTAAATCCGCAAAAGTAATGTTCTTATCGATTACCAGCCCCTCAATTTGATGGAAAGAGGGAGAATGCGTGGCATCCACCTCATCCGACCGAAATACTCGTCCCGGCGCGATCATGCGGATGGGAAGTTTTCCTTTCTCCATCTCATGCACCTGGGTGGAGGAAGTCTGGGTACGCAGCAGAATATCTCCTGTGATATAGAAGGTATCCTGTTCATCCTTCGCCGGATGGTCAGCTGGGATATTCAGCGCCTCAAAATTATAGTAATCCTTCTCCACATCAGGGCCTTCCACCACCTCATATCCCATACCGATGAAGATTCTCTCCACCTCCTCCAAAGCGATGGTATTGGGATGACGATGCCCCATTTTATTTTTCTTCGCCGGAAGCGTCACGTCAATGACTTCCGTTTTCAACTTCGCCTCCCTGACAGCCCGCTCCATCTTTTTGACAGAATTCTCCAAAACTTTCTCGATCTCCTGTCGGGTCTCGTTGACAAGCTGTCCCACTTTGGGACGATCCTCCGGCGCAATGTCTTTCATACTCTTTAATACTGCCGTCAATTCCCCTTTTTTCCCGAGATAATTGACACGCACCTCATTGAGCTTTTCCAGGGCGTCACTGGCCTCGATCTGGCGCAGGGCCTCAGCCTTGATCTGTTCTAATTTTTCTTTCATAGCCACTCTCCTTTAACTATTTTCTTCTGACTCTGCGCATAAGCAGACTCAAGATGCTTCGCATCTTTCATTCGCGTTGCTCGTCATAAGTCTTCCGCTCCATGCGCTCATGCTAGCATGGCGCATGTCTCGTCAGCCTTCTGACTCTGCTTATGCGCGCAAAAAATCCCATGTGCATTTTATAACACATGGGACGAATATACTCCGCGGTACCACCCAATTTCCTGCCAATCACGAATTTCTTGCCCATCCGTTCTGCGCAGACACCTCATTCGGCGTAACGTGCCGCTACGTCCTGCACTACTTAGATTTACCTGACTGCGGGTAAATCAGTTCGCACAGACAGCTCCGGTGGGAAATTCGGAAATACCTTGAACCGAAGGGAACTCACAGCCGGCGATTCCCTCTCTCTGACGGAAACATATTTCTTACTGACACCTTCTTCACTTTTGCATTTATCAAATTAAAAGCTACATGCTATTTTAGTGGCTTTCCCGCGACTTGTCAAGCCACCCGAACAGAAATTTATAAACCGGTCCGAAATACCTGTTGATATGCGCCCCAATTAACAAAATATACATCAGCATATAAAACCAGAGCATCAAAATGACCACTGTAGTCAAGCTGCCATAAGTACCAAATCCATTGTAATGATCTACATAGATAGAAAAAGCATAGGAAGCAATACCCCACAGAACCGCCGCAAAAGCCGCCCCCGGGATCTGTGCCTTGAACTTAAGCTTGCGGCTTGGTACAAAGGCATAAATCATGGCAAAGACCAGAGTTAGAATCACCCAGGAAACCAGGAACCGGAATCTCATGATAAAACGCACCACAAGGTGAAGCGGTGGTATATCAGCCAGCAGAAAATCTACGATCACATTGCCGAATACCATGACAAAGAGCGCCACCAATATAGCCGCAAGTATAATCACTGTGTAGATACAGGCGATTGTGCGCAGTACAAAATAATTACGCCTCTCCTCGAAATCATTGACCTCATTCAGCCCATAAATGAGCGCCAGCATGGCTTTTGCTGCAGACCAGATTGTAACCAGCGCAAAAATCGTGATCGTTCCCGCCGATTTGGCATAGACATCCGACACAATACGGATCACCATAGCGTCCATGGCGTCCGGTGTAAACTGCGTAATAGCACTGATCAGATTGGCTTCCGTCAGCCGCGTGTACGGTAGAATTGCACAGAGTGCCATCAAAAGCGGTATCATGGAAACGAAAAGAAAAAAAGCTGTGCTGGCCGCAAAGGCACTGATATTCTTTTTCGTCATCTGCCAGTTAAAATCTCGAAAAATCAAATATAATCTGTAAATCGT
>DLAA01000135.1:40640-50107 GCA_002493835.1 Lachnospiraceae bacterium UBA7060
TTTTTCGTCATCTGCCAGTTAAAATCTCGAAAAATCAAATATAATCTGTAAATCGTCCTCATTGCCCACCCGATCTTTTTTTCTTAATCCAACTTGATTCCGCCTTGCGGAGAATGCCCTTTGCCGGGCATTCTCCAGTGTGAGACAGTACTTCTTGACGAAGCAGCCTTTGCTGCTGAGTTTTAGAAGTACTTCTCACACAGCTCCTCCGAATGCATAAGGGTACATCCCGGATAGAACATCCCGAGGATCTGCTCATAGGAAGCGTCTTTGTTAGCAAATGCTTTCGCACCGTTTTGGGACATCCCCACACCGTGCCCATAGCCGCCGCCGGACAAAGTATATCCTACCACATTTTCCTCCCCTTTTCCAGACGAAAAGACAGGATCCAACACGAAAAAACCGCTGGGAATGAGCGTCTGCGCATTCACCGCACTGTCATCCTGTCGAATAACCTGACTCTTTCCATCACAGAGAACATAGCGGATATTGTACTCGGAGAGCACTTTGATGACTGCCTTTTCCATCTCGACGGTAAGCTCCTCAGCCACGCCGCCTGCTCCTCTTTTTGTGATGGTCAGATTTTTTATTTTTCCTGGCTTTTCAATAGGCTCGGACACATAATAATCTTCCCCCGCCTTTGACAAAATATTGGCCGGCGCTTTTTCATATCTCTCTTTCAAACGGGCAATGAGTTTCTTCTCATCCAGTTCTTCCACACAATATTTCCATCGATACCAGGGCTCCTCCTTTTCCAGGTCTTCCTCATGTACCTCGGTGATAAACTGTCGAAAAACCTCTTCTTCACGAAGAGCCTCCGCATTCGGCTCAACTTCCCCAGGCTCCGCTCCTCCCCCTTCACTTTCCTCTCCAGCATCTGCAGATACCGCACTCACACGTTCGGCCTGCATATAAGAGATATCCTCGCCGTTGCCTCCCTGCCAACTCACAACGTTTGTCCCGGCGCCGCAGGATGTAGAGTAATAATAATTCCCAGCCGCCTCTCCATCATAGGTGAGAAGCATACCATCCGTCTCCTTCACCGCTGTAGTTGTTGCCGCGTTCTCCTCAATATTGTGGTAAACCTGATAAGCCGTGGTATCATCCACATGAGCCCCCAGCTCCGGCAGACCAGCATGCAAAATGTAACGATAGGCATAAGTTCTGGCACATACTGCCTGGGCTTTCAGCGCCTCCTCCGGATAAGACGCCGGCATCTCGCTGGGTACCACAGCATAAAGATATTCTTCCAAAGGCAGTTCATTGACCACCACAATTCCCTGTTCCATCCGCAGACATTCGATTGTCCCCCTGTAGGCATGATCGTTTCTCGTACTTCCAGTAAACTCCAGCGAAACCTTGTCCGTGAGATTCGCACTCCGGTAACTTCTACGCTCTCCGACAGTCATTTGATCCGTCCGGATATGTACCTTTTCACCGTCCACAGAAATCCCTACTTTCTCGTGAAAATTACTTCCAGATGCGGTATTTTTTAAAAGCACACGGATTTGATCCGCCTTCTGTGGCTCCGATACCAGGCACGCATATACTTTTCCTTTTTCAACTACATAATCCGTGTCCGCATAACCCACCTTTAAATCGGATAATGCCAGCGTTTTGAGACTGCCATACAGCTTATAAATCTCCAAAGCATCCGCCACCTCATAGACGCCGTATCCTTCAATCTCCATCTCCTGTGTCGAAGCCCGAAGCAGCTTTCCGTGAATCTTCTCCTTTTTCCCCTCTACTCCAACGATCTTTCCCTCCCTAAAAGTCAGATCCGCAATCTGTTCCCGGTCCGGTATCTTCTCGCGCGCAGTTTCGGAAATTACAGCCTGAAAAACCGTCTGGTGATAAAAACAATCAATGACCCCGTCCGATGTCTCCATCACCCAGACGCTCCCCAGATAATGATCCTCCGGCAACACTTCCACGATGGTTAGAAGGGTATTGCCTTTCACAAATACCTTCATCTCCTGCAGTTCATTCTCTGTAAATGCGGATGAACAGTAAGCGCTGGGGCCTTGCATAGCGCCGTTTTCCGTGTAAGCCTCCGCCTTTTCAGAATCAATCTTCAGCACAAAGACAGTGGTCTCCCAGATAGTGGATTCCGTATCCAGATAAGCCAAAAGAATCCGAAACGCTTTATACCAGTCTTCTTTTAAAAGTGCCTGCTCCGGCTCATAACGATCTATGTAATCGGGAAGCTGCCATTCCTCTTTCCCAATCTGGCGGCATATTTCCTCGTATTGCCCATATGTAAGATAAGAGGCGCCCTGCTGCGTCCTGTCAGCTTCGGAGAGAGAAACAGAAACGCCAAGAGCATCCAGCAGAATTTCCACATCCTCCACTGTCATTTTCTCCCCCTCTATCTCAGGAAGCGGCTGTGACTGCCGCCTGCCCAGCCAGATGCAGACCAGAAACAGCAGACCAAAAAAAATAAGCGCAAGCTTTGCGAGCTGTTTTGCGTTAACGTTCATATGATAATCCTTTAAAAACCCTCCTCTATCTTTATGCGGGCAAAGATCGAATTATGACAGAAAAGCTGCACCGTTGCGCGTGAATAGTAACAGTGCTCCGCATTCATATGCCATCCCTTCCGCCAATCGGCTTTACACCCGGAAATTCGTCTGGTATAATACAAATGCAAGCAGAAAAACAGTATTTTAATCAACAGATCAATATAGAAAGCAGGTGATTCTATGCCAAGTGACAAAGAAATGATTAATCATTTAATTGACAGTTATACCAGCCTACAACGCATTAAAAAAGCTACCGATACCGAAAAGGAAATCGATTACCAAATAAAAATTTTAAAAGCAAAGCTGGAATCATTTGGTATCGTAACAACTGATTTAGATTTATAATACCATCTGAAAAGCAGGTTAACTATTCTATACCGCCCCAGCTTTCCCGGGTCAGCAGGTTCACGTGTTCTGTGCGCTTTTCATGTAAAAGGGAAACGTCCACATTTTCATTTGTCCGCTGGTACTGAAAACCGCACTTTTCCTGGACACGCCTTGACTTCTCGTTTCCTTCATAATAGCCGCACCAGACCTTTTTCATACCAATCTCTTCAAATCCACGGCGAAGCAATTCCTCCGCCGCCTCTGGTATCAGCCCTTGTCCCCAGAACGGCTTTCCGATCCAATACCCAAGCTCACACTCATCGTCCCTGTCGGTCATATCCGTATGACCGTTCAGTTTCAGTTCAATGGCTCCAATCGCCTTATTGTCCGATTTCAGGCATACGGCATAGGCCTCTGCCCCAGAAAAATAATTTTTGATAACATATCTGCTTTCTTCTACATTCTGATGCGGCGGCCAGCCCGCAATGAGCCCCACATCAGGATCTTTGGCATATTGATATAAGCTTTCCGCATCACTGTCCGCCCAAGGACGCAGGATCAGTCTTTCTGTGTGTAAAATCATATCGTTTTTCTCCCTCTTGTTCTTTCTCAGTCTTCCTCTATAGACAAGATATGTCGAATGGCTTTCCCCACGCCATTGTGATCATTATCCGCTGTAACAAAATCGCACGCCTCTTTCAGCTCCTCATCTGCATTTCCCATCGCCACAGAGAATCCCACCGTATGCAGCATATCCTTATCATTATCGGCATCCCCGATCCCGACGGTCTGGCTGATCGGTATATACAGATATTCTGTAAGCTGCTTTAATCCTGCCGCTTTGGTTACATCTGCCGCTGTCATCTCCAATCCCGTTTCCTCTGCAAAGGCAATAACCAAAGGCAGCTGTTTTAATTCCTCGTATCCCTGGCTGCGTTCCTCCGGTGAACGGAAATAGATATTAATTTTCGCTATGGAATCGTAACGTTTCCCTTCCTCCTCCATATCGTCAACCCTCTTTGCCACCTTCAAAAACAGATCCTGATATACGCTCATATGGAAATCGTCCATATGGGTGATATCGGAAGCCGCGACGATGGACTCCTCCACTGTCATAAAATGCAGCATTGCTTTGTATTTCTTTGCAGTCTCTGTAAGCTTTCTAATATATTTCTGTTCAATTTCCATCCGTCGGAGGTATTTCTTTTCCAAACAATCATACACAATCGCACCGCTGTAGCAGACCGCATATCTCACCATCGGTAAAATCGCAAAATAGGACTGCATTTCCGATAATGCCCGTCCGGTACAGTACACAATTGAAAGCCCTGCATCAACCGCATCCTGTATATCACGGACACTATCCTTATGAATGGTTTTATCTGATTGTAACAATGTACCGTCCATATCTATCGCTATAAGTTTATATTTTCTTTTCAAGGTATGTTCCCCCTTCCTTTATTCATTATCGGCAGCATTCTTGAAACGGACAGACATATCATTTACGACATTTAAAAAATAATGCAAAAGTTCTTCGTTACCTTCATAGTAATTCTTTATCAGAACCTCTAATGCATATTCGAGTCGTTTTTTTATATGCTCCACATCTTCCTGTATAAACACTTCCTGCATGCATGAATAATGCGCATCTGCCGCCCCAAATTTTGTCAAGAGTTTTCCCTCTGACATGTGCCCTATAACATAAGTCAAAACCGTTTCGCTGATATTATCCATCGATTCTTTCCAGTACCTATTAGATTTTGATAGAATTTCCACAACATAATCCACTGGAAACGCCTTCAAAAATTCCTGTTCCAGATAAATGCACCTGATAAATTCATAAATTTTATCTATTCCCGTATAAGCAGAAATATCTTTCAGCACGGGATAATCAAGATTTAAAATTGTATTTTGAGGTTCGAATCGAATATCATACCATTGAAAAAATTCTGGTATCCCTTTGACAAAAGTATCATACAGACATTGATTTTCATAGTGACAAAATTCAGGTACAAGTTTGTTATATAATTGCAATGCCTTTTCAACCTTTTCTTCAACATATTGCAATCCCATTTCATAGGCCCTTTGTGCGGGTATTTCTTCATACAAAGCCAATGTATGGCAGCTGGAGTCTTTCAACTCATGAATGCAGTACAGGACAGCTCCCATTAACTGTTCTGCTTTTTCGTACGTGATAGATGAACTTTCATATCCCGTATACTTTTCAGCTAATTTTCCCACAATCGGCACCAATTCGTCCACTTCATAGTTCACTTACCTTACCTCCAGCATAATTCCTTTAAAGTTTCGATGTATAATTCGTAATCCCACCTTTTTATATCATCAAATTTTGAATATTCTCCATAGCCATCGGACCTTTTATATCCGTCATATCCTGCCCGAACTGCCTGCGCAAAATTGGCAAGGCAGGTACTTTCTAAATAATCCAGATCTCCGAAGCATATATTTTCAAATTGCTCTTTCATAAAATGAAGGACTTCATCATCTGTAATCTCATCCTGCATTTCATTCTTATATAGATAAAACATTTCCTGTAACCGAATAATTGTCTCTATATAATTGTTTTGATCTATATAATCAGAATCACAAAATTCATAGATAATTTTTGTTATAATGCTTTCTCCGAATTCTATTCTTTTTTGTTCTGACAGAGAATGTCTTCGTTCTTCTAAAATCAATTTTGCATCTTGCTCGGTTAAAGTGAGTCCGAACCGTTCGGTTGTCTGATTTGTTTCTATAACTTTACTCAATTGATTTTGCTGCTGCAATAAAACCATCCAGTTTTTGTCCAAAAGATATTCCTCCTCATTTTCGTATTTGGAAAATGATTATAGCATTGAACTAGCAACATGGATAGTCTTGTTTTCAAAGCAATTTTGTGGTATTATAAGAATGGAAATAAGGAGCAAATGCATTTGCTTTTTTTGATAGAAAAAGACCTTGCCGATATTCAGTTTCCATATCTGAAAATCAGCAAGGTTTTAAAAATCCGTTTTATCACTTGAACTCAATCCATCGCCGGCGGATATTCATTGCAGAGCAGCCTATAAGGCGCCTCATCCTCCTCGATCTTGGGAAATCTCCCCGTCTCTTCGTAAAAACGATTATCGGTGTTGTCGTCGTTGCACTGTGACACCTCCCCAATCAGCACGCTCCCTGTCCCCGGGACCGCATGAAATTCATGGTACTGATGGGGCCAGAGCGTAACGCTCTCCCCAGGATTCAGGGTTACAAAGGAGCCCGCCGGCACCGTGTAGGAACGGCCGTCGGAATTTACCAGCACATCCTCGCCTGAAAGGCCACCCTTCCCATCGTCGTTATATATTTTTATCTGCAGCGTGCCGCCGCCGCGGTTGATGATATCTTCTGACTTGATCCAGTGAAAATGCATAGGTGCCATCATCCCATCTCGCATGAATAGCAGCTTCTCCGCGTATACTTTCTTATATTTCGGATCATGCTGGTTTCCATTTCTGAGTGTGATCAGTCCAAAACCGCAGGTATTGAAATCGCCCCGCCCGAAATCTGTGATGTCCCATCCCAGCATGTTGTCGCGGATCTCATCGTACTCATGCCCTTTGTCTTTCCACTCCTCCGGAGTAAAATGGCAGAACGGCGGCAGATGAAAGCCATTTTCCGCCGCAAGCGCCTCCATCTCCCGTATAATGTGATTGATCTCTGATCGCTTCATAAGGCCCTCCTGTTCTTATACAGTGTTCATATTCTCTCCGCCCGGTTTCAGATTCCCAACACGTTCCGCAATACTCGCCTCAAAAGCCTCCTCCGTCATGGAAGGATCCTTTGTCGCCTTCCAGATATCGCAGGGCAGTCTGTCACACCCGGCACAGTTTGCATACTTGTTTTTGTTTACTGCACAGCGGTAGATCGGACAAGCCTCCCCTTTGGGTGCATGGAAAACTTTACCGTTTGACTCGTTACATCCTGTACACATATTACCATAGCAGCCACATTTTGTACAATCTGATCCGCAGACAGTTAACCCCAGTATCTCGCGCTGTTTTTTCCCGCTGAAAGAGGATAGTACAAGCCGGTATGCTTCGTCGAGCATATGCTTCATCAGTTCGTCCGGCACTTCCCCGTCGGGTTTCACGGAATTCCAATGCTGCTTATTCATATAATAGCCGGGAATAATGTCCGGGTGCTGCTGCCGCAAAAAATCCCCCTCCACAGGATCCAGCTTCAAGGTTATGTAATAGGGTTTATTGTCCGAATCCAGGCAGATCGCCGCAAACATTTTGCCATCGATCAGATACCTCTCCCAATTCCATTCCGCCTGTAAATCCTTCGTCACACCGCGCTTATTTTTCAAATACTCATCAATCCATGGATATTTCATCTGTCTTCCTCCTTTTTTATCGTCCCGCACATTGCAAGAAACTTCTTTTCAGACAAAATCTCGTTCGTCACATAACTGCCATTATAAAAAAGAGCATAGTTTGTCCATGCCGCAGGCGCATTCTGCGCTTTTTCCCGGCTGTCAATTTTAATCGTTGTTAGAGGAATCCCGTTCTCCTGTGCAATATGCTCCAGCAAAGGTACATATTTTGCCGTAAAAGGACAACCGTTTGTATAATACAGCACATACCCCTCTGCATCGATTTGCGGATGCTTCGCGCAGTCCCGGAATTTCGGTACAGGCGCTTTTTCTTCAAAAGGCAGATATAAAAGATGAAACCATGGGTCTGCAGTATCCGCAAGCCTAAAATCCCGGTATGCCAGATACGACGGATCCGATAAAAAGGATTTTTTCTTTGCAGAGGAAATCACGGTTAAGCCAGATTTCCCTTTTCCCTTTGCGTCCTCCATACACCGCTTCAAAAGATCATCCGCATATCCGTGCCCTTTACAGGAACCGGAAACCCAGAAGCAGTTAATATGGATATAATTCTCCGCGGCAATCGGCACCCAGGCATTTTCGGCAGGAATATATTCAATAAAGCATTTCCCCCGGATATCGCCCTTTAAAAAAACAAGCCCCTCTTTCAATCTCTCCTGCATCCATTCCTTTTTTGCAATCACCTGCGGATCCTTCTTCCCAGAGATTGCACAGCAGATGTGTTCCGATTCCAAATTATTTTCTGTGATTTGAATGTACTCCATTTTCGCACTCCTTTGCATATTTTTATAATCATACCATATAAAACATGACATCTGTATGTCATTTTTCAAATATGATTTTTCTTGTCAAAATATCTATCAGGATATATCATTTTTATAAATCGGTTCCGAAACGGAGGTTTACATGATCAGAATTTTACTGTTAGAGGACGATATAAGTCTCATAGACGGGCTGCCGGGGCTTCTCGACCACCCGTTGGCATGAAACAATCAGCGGGTACTAATGTACCCGCTGGCAACTATGTCTTTTCTTTTATTTCAAATGAATTCTACAGCATTTCCGCCCGCAGCGCAGCCCCATCCTTTGCACTCAAATAAGCCGGTGGAATATCAAACACCGTTTTCGCTCCCGACTGCCCCTCCTTATAGAGGCGGTAAGCCGCTCTCGCATAAGCGACAATCACACAGGAAGTAAATTCTGGGTTGGAATCCAATTTCAGCCGATACTCAATCAGATGGCTGTTTTCCTCCTCCCAGCCGGTCTTACCGCTTCTAAGCACAAAACCGCCGTGAGGAATACCGCTGTGATCTCTGAGAAGCTCCTCCTCACTGACAAAATGCACTGTAGTGTCGTAATCTGCAAAATAGTTCGGCATGGTTTTGATCTCCTGCTCCACTTTGGAGGCGTCCGCTCCTTCTTCCAAAACCACAAAACACTCCCGCGTATGTTTTTCCCGGGTTGAGAGTTCAGGATCTTTCCCTTCTCTTACAGCCGCTAGAGCCGCTTCCACTGGAATGGTATACTGCTTGGCATTTTTTACGCCCTCAATCCGTCGTATGGCGTCAGAATGACCTTGGCTGACACCTTTACCCCAGAAAGTATAGTCTTTACCGTTTGGCAGAATAGCGCTGGCATACATTCTGTTTAAGGAAAACATCCCAGGATCCCACCCCACAGAGATGATGCCAATCTTCCCTGCTTCCTTTGCAGCTGTATCCACATTTGCAAAATGCGTGGGAATCTTCGCATGGGTGTCGAAGCTGTCCACGATGTTAAACAACTTCACAAACTCAGGCGACTGCTCTGGCAGATCTGTCGCACTTCCGCCACAGAGAATCATCACATCAATCTTATCCTTCCAAGCTGCCGCCTCCGACACATGGCAGACTGCTGCAGACTTCGTAAGGATCTGTAAATCTTCCGGTTTTCTACGGGTAAATACCGCCGCCAGTTCCATATCCGGGTTCTGCTTCACAGCGCACTCCACGCCGCGGCCCAGATTTCCATAACCTATAATTCCAATTCTAATTGACATCTTTCCTCCATTCCGAAAAGAATCTACCCATAAAATTCTTTCCACCTGCAAAAGCAGCCGTACAAGACGACTGCTTTTCCATCTTTCGTATATGCCCCAAAATGCCGTATCTTGTATTTTGACTCCTAGCAATGCTAGGTGGGTAACCGCAACCATACTTCTGTCTTCCACTGCTGGGTGCCCAAAGGCTGGAGGCCTGACA
>DLAA01000135.1:50291-53155 GCA_002493835.1 Lachnospiraceae bacterium UBA7060
ATCTTGTATTTTGACTCCTAGCAACGCTAGGTGGGTAACCGCAACCATACTTCTGTCTTCCACTGCTGGGTGCCCAAAGGCTGGAGGCCTGACATCTATATGACAATGTAGGAATCCCGTTTAAAGTATCTGTAGGTTCAAAATAACAAGACTGTATCGCGCATTTCAGGTTAACACTATTATATCCGAATTGACCGCAGAATACAACAGAATTTTTTGCCAGGTTATCTGTTTTTCTCTTTCTCCCGGTACATCATTGCATCCGCCTCTCCGACCAACTGATCAAAAGGTTCTTTTCCCGTCTGGGAGTAAGCGGCACCAACGCTGGCGGATATGATTTGAAAATGTTCATCCTTCGCATATTCCGCATCGAGTCGATTCTTAACCATCTGCCGCATCATCTCCACTTCCTCTGAAGTGCGAACTCCAAATATCACCACCAGGAACTCATCGCCTCCTGTGCGCGAAATCAACCCGTCCAATATACTTGCCTGGAGAGTTTTTGCTGTAAGAACCAGTGCACGGTCGCCCTCCTGATGACCATAAATATCGTTGATACTCTTAAAATGATCCAAGTCGATGCAGAACACGGTCATATGTCCATCCCGTGTTTTCTCAATATATTCATACAGATACCGTCTGTTGTACAGTCCCGTTAGAAAATCCGTATTTGCATTTTTGATCATCATCTGCTCATAAAGACGTTCCTGTGTCACATCCGTAGCGACGCCTACAGTTCCCATAACACTGCCATCTAAATCAAACAGCGGTGCCTTATAGGTTTTCAGCTCCCGCATGCTGTCCCCAATCTTGACTGTCTCATCGAAAATACAGGTTTCTCTCTTTTCCATCACCTCATATTCCGATTCCATACAAATAAACTCTCCCTTAGCGTACTCATCCGGATCAATGTCCCAAATATAATAATGGCCGCGTCCCGCGATCTGGTCCATCGTTTTATTGACTGCCTTACAGAACGCTTCATTTACTTTTATGTGAGCACCTTCTTTGTCCTTATACCAAATCAAATGAGGAATACAGTTAATCGTCGCATCAAGATAATTTTGTGTCTGCCAAAAATCTTTTCTTATTTTGCAATTTTTTTGCCAGCGGGTCAGGCGAAACCGAAATTCAGCTTCCGATAAAGGCATCACCCAGATGTCTGTAATATCTGTATTATCCTTCGCAGCCAAAAGATCCGTCTGGTTTTTATCCGCCAGCAAAATCAGCTCCGTCTCTTTCTGCTTATGAGAAAGCAGAACCGAAAGCATCTCTTCCGCATTCGTATGTCGTATGTCCGCAAGAATCACGTCTGCTTTTTCTGTCAATGCCTCGTCCGCTTCAACACTCTGCAGATAATCATGCGTAAAATGTGGAAGTGGCGGTATCTCCTTCAATATCATAAACAGTTCATTTTGTTCGGTGATCATATAAAAACAAATTTGACAATGATACATAGCTTTCCCCTGTATTTTTAACTGTTTGCATCTGTTCGGTGCCTTTACAAATATCTATAGTTATACTATAAATGCGAAAAAGGGGTATGTCAATAAACATACGCCCTTCTTCGTATTTTAATTACATATTAATCCAAAATGGTTGATTACAGAGCATTAACCAGCTTCTCAAGAGCTGCCAGTGCCTCATCAGGAAGCTTATCATAGCCTTCCTTCTTCTCAGCAAAGCCCTTAACTGCGTTCACACGTGTCTCCAGAGCGCTCTTTAACTGTGCCTTATAATCAGCGTCATTTAAGTCAGGTGTGAAGTCGCCTGTCTTGCCGCTCCAGTCGTTCATAATCTCGATATCCTCGAAAGGACCCCACTGCTCAAATTTCGCCTTGCCCTCAACGATAGTCTCAAGAATGCCCAGCGTATCTTCTTTCTGGCACTTGTGACCCATGAAGTCACCAGTATTAACGATGTAGCAGTCTACGTTCTTCTCCTCAACCAGTTTCTTGAACTTCTCATAGTCGTTTACCAGAGGATAGGTTCTGAAAGGGTTAGCATAAGGAACGATACGGATTGCATTCAGATCGGTACCTGCAGCCACACGCTCTGCGGAAGAGGTCTTGGTTGCCAGTGTCGCGCCCATAACGGATGCCAGTGCGGAACCTTTTAACTTAATGATTGGCGGGATCGTAGGATCTTTCATGATCCAGAAGATCGCGTTAACAGGTGCATCGATCTTATCTACACGGTTAGGAGACCATAATTTGGACTTGATTGCACGGCCGTTACCGTTTCTGATATCTTCAGTAACCAGCTGAATCTTGCCCTCGCTGTCCATGGTGCAGGAGCAGTTCTGAGCGGATAACAGATACTCATTATCCGGGCAGCCTGTCGGGTAATCTGCCGTCTTATCGAAGTAAGTAGGCTCCAGAGCAATGGAAGCACAGGTATCGCTGTTGATGATGAACGCGTCGTCGTGAAGCACCTTGATGCCGCCGAACGCATCGTATTTGCCGTCATGCTTCGCATGGGTCAGGGTGGACTTGCCGGAACCTGACAGACCGTATACGGATGCAACAAACTTCCTGCCGCCCTCTAAGGAATACTCTTTCTGTCCGCCGTGGCAGGATGCATAACCATTTCTGTTGGCAAGCGCCCAGGCCATGGTCGGTGTGCCTTTCTTGTGTTCACCGAAATATATCATACCAAGAATTGCCGCGCAGTTCTGGTTTGTGTCGAAATAGCAAAGTGTCAAAGGATCACTTAAGCAGCTGTAGTCAACATCCGGTCTGTTTCCGGGTACCCACTGGGGATCGGAAAAAATATAGATATCCGGTTCATTTCCGTCACCTATTGGTTTGGAATTCTTGTACATCTTTACATAGTCATCAGACATATACTGGAAGTTAATCATC
>DLAA01000177.1 GCA_002493835.1 Lachnospiraceae bacterium UBA7060
ATTATTTACACTGTCGCAATTTTCCATAGGAACAAGTCGAGCGCTGGCGCGCTCGATTCAGAGAATGCTCCGCATTCTCCCTGAATTATTTACACTGTCGCAATTTTCCATAAAATTAAGACAGCGGTCAGTTTAGCATTCCCTAAACTGACCGCTGACATTCTCCTTGCAGCAAAAGATTAGATTTTGAAATGTCCCATCTCCTCGCCGTTGATCACATAGTATACAACACTTTCCTCAGGCTTTACATAGAGTTCCACACTCTTGAAATCGCCGACCTTCTTCTTAAGATCATATTTCCACACATCCTTGGCAATCTTAACCAGATCTTCCGTGGAGTAGGTCTTACCAGAAAACTGTACATGCACAGTTTCTTTCACAGCTCTTTTTCTAGTAGTTGTCGTTGTCGTCGTAGCCGCCGTCTCTTTCTTCTCTGCAGCAGGCTTTCTGCCAGGTTTCTTAGCCCCAGGTTTTCTACCAGGCTTTCTGCCGGGCCTTTTAGCCTCTGTCTTTTTCTCTTCGGTCTTCGCTGCAGGTGCTTCCTCTGGTGTCGTCGCTGTCGTTGTCTTTGTATCTGCCGCTTCCGTAGCTTCCGGTGTTTCAACCGGCTTATTTGCTTCTGCCATGAGTTATCTCCTTCCACTCTCACTTTTTCATAATCACGATACCTGTGCCACGCCATAGGTCCGCACGGCTCTGCTAGATGTAAGTTTATCTCAATAAATCAAACCTGTCAACCAATAATCTATAACAAATCAATCGTTTTTTTATATTATAAAATATACGAATTGACCGAAATCAGCCCATTATATGTTTCTAAACTACTGCAAAATAGAAAAGTACCGCAGCGCCAAGCACAATCCTGTACCATCCGAACACCTTGAAATCATGCTTTTTGATATAGCCCATAAGAAATCGGATGACTGCTGCGGAAACCCCGAATGCCACAACCATTCCCACAGCCAAAATCACAAATTCTTCACCCGTAAAAGAAAATCCGAATTTGAGAAGCTTCAAAAGGCTCGCCCCAAGCATTACCGGAATCGCCAAAAAAAATGTAAATTCTGCTGCAACCGTTCTCGATACGCCGATGAGAAGCGCACCCACAATGGTTGCCCCAGAGCGGGAAGTTCCCGGAAAGACTGCTGCCAGGAGCTGGAAAGCACCGATCATCAATGCTGTCTGATAAGTAATTTCACCAAGGCTTGTTATCTTCGGCATCACAGTCTTATTGCGGTTCTCAATTACTATGAAAGCAATTCCAAACACGATCAGCGCAATGGCAACACACCAAGGATTATAAAAAAGCGCGTCAAGTACATCATCGAAAGCAAGTCCTACCACTGCAGCAGGAATACAGGCTGTCAAAATCTTAAACCAGAGTGAAAAAATATCTTTCTGAACCACCGGCCTTCCCCCTTTTTTCTCGAGATGAAAGGGGAAAATTTTGTCCCAGAACAGAAGCACTACCGCAAGAATCGCCCCCAGTTGAATCACTACCAGGAACACTTCCCAAAAATCCCCGCTCACGTTCAGAGTCACAAATTCATTCAAAAGAATCATATGTCCCGTGCTGCTGATCGGAAGCCACTCTGTGATACCCTCCACGATGCCGAAGAGCGCCGCCTTCAAAATTTCCACAATATCCATAAATTTGTCCTTTCTCCTATTTGTATGCACGTCCTCAAATCAGCATACAATATTTACTGCGAAATATATTCAAGCAGCTCTAAATAACACGCTGCCGCATCCCGATACCCCTCCTCATAAAGGGCCGTCATCTTTTCTTTATCTTTCTCGATTCGTCCAACCTCGCTCTTGTGCTTTGGACGAATCACAAACAACTCACCTGCCTTCTGTTTTTCCTCAATATATTGTACGGTGGCATTGTAGGAAAGATGCCTCTCCCGCATCAGTTCGTATACTTTCGGGAAGCACAGATACCGCGCCCCCACAAGCGCAAGCTCCGCCCCGATGGGCTGTCTGACAAACCCCACTTCCTTGGTCATAATGATTACATTCTTTTTGTTTCCACTTTGCAGGGACTGTCTGACAGGAATGGGATCGCTGATACCGCCGTCCAGATACAGCTCCTCTCCTATTTTTACATTCCGGGAGACCAGCGGAAGAGAACTGGATGCCCTCACAGCAATGATATCTTTTCTCAAATCCTTGAGCGGCAAATATTCCGGTTCCCCCGTTCTGATATTCGTAACCACCGCAAAAGCCCTGCCTTCATACGCCGCAGCGGAATCATAATCATAGGGATCCAGATAATTGGGAATCAGATCATAACTCATATCAACGCCGAAAAAGTCCCCCGTCCGAAGCATACTCCACACTCCGCAATACTGCTTCATGTCCAGATAGTTGACGCTGATGCGGTAAGACCGCCCCCGCTGTCCCGACATGTAATTGCACAGATGGCATGCGCCTGCCGACACGCCGTAGCAGTCGGAAAACATGATCTCTTTATCCATAAAAAAATCCAGAACACCGGCGGTATAAATTCCTTTCATACCACCGCCTTCAAGAATCAGTCCTGCCTCATACATCATAACTGAATTCTCCTTCCCTATCTATACGATTCATGCGTTTCTGATTATCCTCACAAATGATACATTTCTCTCACAAACTTGCGAAAAGCTTCCAGCGAGCGCTCCACTTTCTCTGTGTCAATGCAGTAGGCAATCCTGAAATACCCCTTTACACCAAAGGTATCGCTGGGCACTAAGATCAGGTCATATTTTTTTGCCTTCTCGCAAAATGCCGCCGCATCTTCCTCCAGCGCTTTCGGGAACATATAAAAAGTTCCTCCCGGCCGCACGCACTCAAAGCCCAACGCTGTCAGTTCTTTATATAATATATTCATATTTTTCTCATAAACCGACAAATCAGATGTCAGCTCAAGTACCTGAGCCACTGCCAGCTGAATAATAGAAGGAGGACAATTATGTCCTGTCCCACGGGAAATCTGGCTGCACATAACGCTGATCAGATCCGCATCTGTACATTTCGGATTCGCCGCTACATAACCGATTCTTTCTCCGGGCAGCGAAAGTGATTTCGAAAAAGAATAACAGGAGAGAGAATTGTCATAAAATTTGGAAGGGTAGGGCGTATCCACGCCCGCGAAGACAATCTCCCTGTAAGGCTCGTCCGAAATCAGAAAAATATCATGGCCATACTGCTTCTGTTTCTGCTCCATAATCTGTGCCAATTTTTTGATCGTATCCGTAGAGTAAACCATACCCGAAGGATTATTCGGCGTATTAATCAATACTGCTGCCACTTTCTCCGTCAGCATCTCATCAAAAGCTTCAAAATTGATCTGAAAATTTTCAGTATCCGCAGGAACCACTTTCAAAACGGAGCCTGTGAGATTAACGTAAGGCGCATACTCCGGAAAATATGGTGCAAAGGTGAGAACCTCATCTCCTGGCTGCGCCACACAGCGCAGCGCGTGAGCGATGGCGCCCGCGGCACCCGTGGTCATAAAAATGTGATTGCCCGTATAATTCATCCCAAATCTTTTATTGAGAGAATCCGCCACCTTATCCCTGACGGAAGGAATTCCCAGACTCTGGCTGTAACCATGCAGCTCCATCGGATCTTTTTCCTGCAGCATTCTTATCATAGTATCCGTAAACGCCTGGGGCGTCGGCACAGAAGGATTTCCGAGGCTGTAGTCAAACACATTCTCATAACCGATCTCCTTCCCTCTTGCCGTGGCAAATTCCGAAAGCTGCCGAATCACCGACTTTCCCTGTAACATATCCTTATATTTTTGTACGATCATAATTTACACTTTTATCCTTTCCGCTTTTTTCTTTCGCCCTTTCCTTCGCTAAATAACTAAACTCCACTAAGTATATAATATCTTAATGGGATTCGTCAAATATCCCTTATTTGTCTTCCATAATTCAAAAAACATGCTACAATATTCAATAATGAAATTTTCTATAGCACAAAACGAGAGGAAAAATATATGAGCATCACAATCGTATTGCAGCAAATGGTTATCATCTTTATCTTGATAGGAATCGGGATGATTCTCTTTCGGCGCAAAATGCTTTCTGAAGAAAGCTCCAAGCAGATTTCCGGCATCATCATCAATGTCACAAACCCTGCGCTCCTAATCTGTTCCGCTTTCGACGAGGGACCAAAGGCTTCCCTGCGCGATCTTGGAACTGCACTTGTCGCCTACGCAGCGGTTTTTGCAGTTCTCATTGCCATGGGCTTCCTGCTCCCCTATCTTCTGCGTGTACCGAAAAATCTTCATTATGCTTACCAAATGCTCACCGTTTTTGGCAATGTGGGTTTTATCGGCATCCCTCTGGCCTCCGCCGTGCTTGGCAGCGAATCCCTGATTTATGTATCCATTTTTAACCTGCTCTTCAATCTTCTCGTCTATACCTTTGGTGTTTCCCTGCTGCGAAGAGCTGCCTTCTCACAGGCTGCAGAGGGTGAATCAATTCCAACAGCCAGTTCGAAATCCAGCTGGCTGCAAAAATTTGTCAACGCCGGAACTATTTCGGCTCTCTTCACCATCCTCTTCTATCTTGGAAATTTTCGAGTTCCCACGATTGTAACCTCCACGCTCTCTTACACTGGACGGGCTACTACACTGCTTTCCATGCTGGTTTTGGGCGTGTCCGTAGCGCAAATTGTGCCAAAAGAGATTTTTTCCCATCCAAAGCTCTATATTTTTACTCTGCTTCGACAGATCCTCGTGCCTATCGGCTGTATCCTGCTGATGCGAGGACTCATCGAAAATAAATTGATTTTAAACACCATGCTTTTGATGGTCGCAGTTCCCGCCGCCAATATGCCTCTCATGCTTGCTAAACAGATGGATATGGAAACTGACGCAATCTCGCAGGGCATCATTTTGACCACTATTTTAAGTCTTGTGACGGTTCCCGCCGCCTGTCTGTTCCTCGTCCCGTAAAAATCGAGTGACAGCAAAAAACCAGTCCCTGTCGAACCGTTTTGCTTCCTTCCGCATAAAATAGAGTAAAATCACATAGGATATTAAGTTATGTATTATTTACTCTTTGCCTTACTACTCGCTGCTCTCCTTAGCTGCATCTTCTTTCATTGCCGCCGGAAAAAGATCATCTGTAAAATCAATTCCATGGACTGCCGCACAAAATGTTGTCTTTTGAACGAACTGGTATATCCCTTCGGTTACGATTTCCACTGTGACGGCGGGTTCTTTTCCTCCACATGGGATGCACCTCAAAAACAAGCTGGATATACCTGGCTTTATGACTATATGGCTCCTCGTTTTCAGATGGTTTTTGATTCTCTCCCTGTCTATTTTGACTATCGGGGCAGAACTTGGCTGATCGAGTTTTGGAAAGGACAGTACGGTATCAACACTGGGGCAGAAATCGGCATATACCACGCAGATACTATCATCCCTGAAAGAGAATATAAAAACACCTGGTTCTCCTGCGCAGAAGAACAAGAAATGTTGAGCTGTTCCTTCCTTCTATGTAACGGAGAGAACGAATGTATCCGCAACTCCGGGTGTCACTGGTGGCTTACCGCCTTTCTCGTTGGATACTTTTCCAGACCCTCCTGCCTTACGCTGGATGCCTGCATCTGTTTTCCAAACAGGGAAATGCTCTCCGCTTTCGTGGACGGTCTAAGGCGGGCCGGCTGCCGGAAAGATGACATGTCCATCAAAGGACTCAGTGTATGCTTTGTCTTCCGCGGGGATCCTGACACCAAATATAATCTGATCACACGATTCTTCCGCCGTTTCTCCCAGTGGAAAAACTGCATATTCTGTAAGCTTTATCTGTGGGTCACCAGACCCTTCTTCTGTACCGAAGACCGAATTTTGTACCTGTATTACTATCTTCCGGCCGCCTTTCGCAAACTTCTTAGACTGCGCAGGTTTAACAAGCACTGTCACAAGCATTATGGTAAGGGGGGCTGACCATGAGTGTCTTCTCGCGTCTTGACCGCGCTTTCCAAAATGCTCCCATCCTTCCTCTTACAAATTGTTCGCGCTATGTTCTCATGAGCGACTGTCATAGAGGCATGGGAAATTCTTCCGACAATTTTTTAAAAAACCAGCACCTTTACTTTGCTGCCTTGGAGCATTATTACAAACAGGGATTTACCTATATCGAATTGGGGGATGGAGATGAACTTTGGGAAAATAGAAACATGAAAAATATCTTGGATATTCACAGCAATGTTTTCTGGCTTTTCAAAGAATTTGCGCGGGAAGACCGCCTGTATCTTCTCTACGGTAACCACGACATTGTAAAGAGAAAAAAGAGGCTGCAGCCTCTTTTTTCTCCCCTTCATTTCCACGAAGGGATTATCTTAAGCACCGGTCCGCTGTCAGGCAGCATGCCGCATATCTCACTCTATCTGACCCATGGCCACCAAGCCAGCCTGTTAAATTCTACCCTCTGGCCGCTTTCTCGATTCCTTGTCAGGTATATCTGGCGCCCTATGGAAAATCTTGGCGTGCTGGATCCCACCAGCGCTGCCAAAAATTATCATATCAAGAACAACTGTGAAGTTCGTCTCAATCAGTGGGCCGAAGGAAACCGCCGTATACTGATCACTGGGCACACACACCGGCCCATTCTGCCCACAGAACCCGCCCGCTACTACAACACAGGCAGCTGCGTTCACCCCCGCTGTATCACCTGTATCGAAGTGCAGCGTCTCTCCATGACCCTGGTCAAATGGAGTATGAACGCCAGAAGCGACAGCACGCTCTACGTTGCGAGAGAAGTCATCTCCGGACCTGTGTCTTTGCTAGATTCCCCTACACAATCTGTACTTTGATCATGTTGGTGGTGCCAGAAATACCGATGGGAATACCGGAGGTAATAACTGTCAAGTCTCCCTCCTTTAGAAGCCCTTTCTTCTGCGCCGCCGCAAGCGCCTTGTCAAACAACCCGTAGGCATCCTTCTCCTCCTTGATCAAAAGAGGAGTCACGCCCCAGCTTAAAGCAAGCTGTCTGCACACCTTCTCCGTAGTAGCACAGCTGATAATGTCGCTCTTTGGGCGATAGCGGGATATCATTCTCGCCGATCTGCCAGATTTTGTCACTGTCACGATGGCCGTCGCATTCAAATCGAGAGCCGTAGTGCAGGTGGCATGGCAGATAGCATCCGTCACATCAGGATTTGCCTCCCTCTCCAACAAGAAAAACCGCTTGCGGTAATCCACATCCTGTTCAGTCCGCTCCGCAATCTTTACCATAGTTTTCACCGCCTCTACAGGATATGCGCCCGCCGCCGTCTCTCCGGAGAGCATGATCGCGCTGGTGCCGTCATAAACCGCGTTTGCCACATCGGTAGTCTCCGCCCTGGTAGGTCTCGGGTTCTTAATCATGGACTCCAGCATTTGGGTTGCCGTGATCACCTGTTTTCCTGTGCGGTATACCTTCTTGATGATCTCCTTCTGAATCACAGGCACTTCCTCGTAGGGAATTTCCACGCCCATATCGCCTCTCGCCACCATAATGCCATCAGATGCCTCCAGAATGTCATCAATATTCGCAACACCCTGTGCATTCTCGATCTTTGCAATGATCTTGATACCCTCTCCGCCATTTTTCTCCAAAAGCTTTCTCAGCTGTAAAATATCCTCCTTTTTCTGCACAAAGGAAGCCGCGATGAAGTCCACGTCCTGCTCGATACCAAAGAGAATGTCCTCCCTGTCCTTATCGCTGATGTAGGGCATGGATAAATCCACGTCCGGCACATTGACTCCTTTGTGGTTAGAGACAGCGCCGCCGTTTATGACCCGGCAGACAATATCATTTTTGTCCACCTTCTCCACCTTCATTTCAATCAGACCATCGTCAATGAGCACCCGCATTCCTACCTCCAGATCTTCATAAAGCCTGTTGTAGGTCACACTCACTTTCTCCTTGGTACCCTCCACCTCATCCGCAGTCAGCGTAAACAGCTGCCCCTCCTCCAGGACAACACTGCCCTCTTTGAAATTCTTCACGCGAACTTCCGGCCCCTTCGTATCAAGCAGGATTGCCACCGGCCTCCCCACTTCTTTCCGCAGCTTCTTCACAGCGTCCATCCTTCTCTTATGATCCTCGTAAGCGCCGTGGGAAAAATTGCAGCGAGCCACATCCATTCCTGCCAGCATCAGCTGACGCAATACTGCTTCATCGTCCGTGGACGGCCCCAAAGTACATACAATTTTTGTTTTTCGCATAACTACCTCCATTCTTCTATCATCTTTTATTCTCTTTCTTCTGTAATTCTTATCATGATCCGGGAACTATATTCCTGCTCTTAAAATATACCACATTTCTCCCGGGAAAAAAGCTTTATTGGAAAAAATAGGATAGTCAATCAAAACAGAACGTGATAAACTGAAAAAGGATATTATTTGAAGGAGCATTTAACTTTGCAAATACTAAATAAACGTCGTCTGCAGCTGGGATGTCTAGCCTTTCTTTTTTTGCTGCTGATCGCAATATATCTATATTCCCAATATCAAATGAATACCCCCGCCACTCTTCTCCTCCCCGAAAGCGGCACTCTGCCGGAGCTGCACCTTTCCGGCGGCGAGGTGCTAAAAGGCTGGGAGAAGGAAGAAACCATTTATTTTTTTATCCCTTCCTACGTCACTATAAATACTCTTTCTTTAGGAACCGGCCTTCAATGGGCAGAACCAGAAAGCTCCGAATCCATTTTACAATACGACATCGTCAGCAAAATCCTTTTGTGCCATAAAAATGAAACAACACAATCTGCCAAAAAAATTTGCTTCAAACATTCCGCAAACCTTTACACCATTTATATGGATTTAAAAGGTAATGACATGGACAGCATCACAAAACAAGATTTTATAGAAACGGAGATTATGGTCGTATCGTCCGACGGCAATATCGATTATCAGGCGGAGGACGGTTTTGTGAAAGGCAGAGGCAATTCCACCTGGGAGTTGGAGAAAAAGCCTTATTACTTAAAGCTATCTGAAAAAACCAGCTTCTGTGGTATGGAGCCCGGAAGAAAATGGATTCTTCTTGCCAACGCTTACGAAGGTACTAAGCTTTCAAACAAGCTTCTTTTTGATTTCTCCCTTGACGCCGGTCTGCATTATGCTGTCGACGCCGAATGGGCCGATCTCTATATCAATGGGGAATACCGCGGCAATTATCTGGTCTGCGAAAAAATAGACGTCAGCGAGAATATCGTAAATATCGCAAATCTAGAAAAAGAAAATCAAAGAGTCTATCAATCATGTGAACCCTATACGGAGGAATTTCTGAAAGGCTATGCCACAGACCAGTCTCCTACAAACATTACCGGCGGATATATCATTGAAAAGGACACTACAATCGCTGATTCCCCATGCGGTTTTATTACCAATCATAAAAAGTGCTTTGTTGTTGTCTCTCCAGATAATGCTTCTCTTGAGGAAGTAAGGTATATCAGAGAATATTTCCAGAATATTGAGGATTTACTGGAAAAGCATGACGAAACTTTAATGGAGTATATAGATGCTGACTCTTTTGCCAGACGATATTTGATAGAAGAGCTTGCGTTGAATTCAGATGCTTTTATCACAAGCTGTTATTATTACAAAAAACGAGGCGATGACAAAATCTATGCCGGGCCTGTCTGGGATTATGACGCCGTTCTTGGCGAATCAGATGTTGTGGATTACGAGGCCAGGGGCAACGTCTGGCAAAATTATGATGAGACCACCATTCTATCTATGAAGGATTATCGGTCAACTATCGCTAACCTGGGCTGGGAAGAGGAATTTCAAAATATACCTGCATACCGCGACACCGTTGAAAAAGCCTATAAGGACCTTCACCCCCAGCTTGAAACACTTTTGTATGAGAAAATCGATGCCGCTGCCGCCCATGTAAAACAGTCTGTTATCCTCGATAGCATCCGTTGGAATTACGGTGAAAATCATGCCGGACATTATTCTTCTTATGATAATAACGTCCGTTATATGAAATTCTTTTTGGCAAAACGAATTAATTTCCTTAACAGACGATTTGGTATGGAAGAGTTTGTCTATTCGGATAATACCGATGCCATACATGAAATAACGTGTGTTACCGAAAGTGGCGAGACAAAAATTTCTTTCAAGGATGGTTCTCTTTTAAAGATTGACCAGCTGCCTAAATATGACAAAGAGAAATACGCAGGCTGGGTTTACGAATGGGATCGAATGCCAGTGACCGGATACCTCCCCGTATATGAAGATATGACACTGCATCTAAAACCATTGGCTAGCGCAAATGAAATCAGTTCTATTTCTAAATAGAGAGATGACCTCGAAAGAGCCATCTCTCTATATATTGCTTCACTCCCTTAAGAAAAAGCATGTCTTGACATTAGATTCCCCGGAAAGTAAAGCTAAACTCCATCTTTTGATTCACATCCAGATGATACTCAGGATGTACTGGAGCGCCCCAACTGTCATCGCCGCCTACCCCCATCTGTCCGCCTGCCACGCGCACTACCGTATAATGCACCGGCGGAAGTTCATAGGGATGTCTCGCATTCTCAATCTCATGGGGCGTGTAAGGCAGCGCCGAAAAATTCAGATTCTCCCCGGAAAAGAGCATACCCCTTCCCCGTCTATCCATTACTTTCGCCCAGCGCACCTTGGTTTTATTACCGCATTCCTGAGGTACTAGATAGGCCGCCATATTATCTGCCACCAAATTTCGATAAATGCCAAGCTTCGCTCCCTGATCCCTGTCCGCGTAAGTCTCCTCAGGACCATTTCCATACCATTCCAAACGGTCATAATCCGCATTCAGCTTGAACAGTACGCCGAACTCCGGCATATCGGACAGTCCTTCCACGGGATCATAGGTGAGCGTAGTCTGAATACTGCCATCCCCGTACACTTTATAATTTAGCTGGCAGGACGCCGCCGGCGTAGTCTGAAGATCATAGATATAAGTCACACTGACATGATCGTCCTCCTCCTTGACCACGGGATTCTCATATGCCTCCCCAGGCGCATCCAGCTTTCGCCCCATCCCTCTACCGGTGGCATAGAGACTGGCCAGCTTCCATTGCCCCTGTCTGCCTGCCATATTATTGCCCTCGTCATTGTCTGTGGGCGCGCGCCAGAAATTGGGTCTGGGAACCGCCTCAATCAGCTCCTTACCTGCATAGCGGTAAGACACCAATCCAAAAGCTGATGATGCACCGGCCGGCTCCGCGAATAACACATCGAAAGACTCTCCGCGAACTCCAACGTTATCATCGCCCCATACAACAGTGAACGGCTTTTTCTTCTGCATAGGAGACTCCACCCGGTCAACCACCGCCTGTCCAAAGGCTGTCTCATGGCCTGCGCTGGCCCAGAGCGTGTCCTTCTTTAAGAGGAAGGATATGGTCACCGCATACTCCCCCGGCTCCTGTGGCAGGACAAACGGAGCCGGATAAACACATCTGCTCTCAGGTGCCACCGAAATTCCCGTAAGTTCCTTTTTCTCCACACTGACTCCGTCTCTCAAAAGCTCTGCCACACAGTGAAAGTTTTCTGTAGAGACAAAGAGATTTTTGTTCCACACCTCAAAACTGTCTTTTCCAATGGTTACAGAAATGTTCTGATAATTATACTTTACCGCCTGCATCTTAGGAGAAGCCTCTCGCTCTCCTCCGTAAGCGATGCCGTTTCCGCTGAAATTGTAATCCGTAGGCCGCTCTCCAAAGTCGCCGCCGTAAGCCTGGAACCATTTCCCATAGTGGTCCTTTTTATAGATGCTCTGGTCGATATAATCCCAGATGAAACCGCCCTGATAGCCTGAATTCTCCTGATCTGCCAACTCCGTGTACTTGTGCATTGCACCGCAGGAATTCCCCATTGCATGGGTATATTCGCAGCAGATAAAAGGCTTCCCGCCATCCCTTTCCAAATACTCTTCGATATCTGCCACCTTGGCATACATACGGCTCTCCATATCGGAAGAGGCATTGTAACGCCTGTCATTGAAGACGCCCTCATAGTGTACCAATCTGGTATCATCCAGCTTCCGGAAAAGTTCAGACATCTCGTAGATCGTCTTTCCACCATAAGATTCATTTCCCACGGACCAAATCAACACCGCCGGGTGATTTTTATCTCTCTGATAACAGGAGTGGATGCGGTCAAACATCATCTCCCGCCACTCCTCTTTATCATCCGGCACGACAAAGGACATATCCTTTTTCCCTTTCAAATAGGCCGTCCAGCTCCCGTGAGATTCCATGTTGTTCTCTGCGATTAGATACAGACCGTAGAGATCACACAACTCATAGAGCCGCTCATCATCCGGATAATGGCTGGTGCGGATCGCGTTGATATTGTTCCTCTTCATGGTAACCACATCCTTCACAAGCTCCTCATAGGAAATGTGTCTGCCAGATATGGAACTAAAATCATGGCGATTCGTCCCCTTAAATACAATGCGCTTTCCGTTCAAAAGCATCCGCCTGTCTTTCAGTTCAAATTTGCGGAAACCTACATACTGCGAAACATACTCCACAGCATTCCCTGCTCCGTTAACGCAAGTCACTTCCAACTGGTATAAATAGGGTTCTTCTGCGCTCCAGAGTTTCGGTTTTTGTATGATTTCCTCAAATCCCATCTCTGCTCCCGCTGGAATTTCCTTTGAAAAAAGAATCGTTTCCCCATCTTTCAGGCGAAATCTACAGACACCGTCTCCTTTCGCCCGACCACACACGGACAGCTTTGCCTGCTCAAAATCTTCGCCTTTAAAAAGTGTTTTTACAGTTAAATCTTCCACATGCACCCGCGGAACCGCATACAAATATACGCTTCTATATATACCAGAGAAGCGGTAGAAGTCCTGATCCTCGCACCAGCTTGAGGAAGTCCACTTGAACACCTGCACCGCAAGCTTGTTTTCCCCATCCTTAAGATAGGGCGTCAAATCAAATTCGGATGGAGTAAAGCTGTCCTCGCTGTAGCCCACATAAACACCGTTCAACCAGAGAACCATCCCGCTCTCTACTCCTTCAAAGACTATGCGTATTTCCTGCCCCTGCATATTTTCCGGAACTTCAAAATATTTCACATAACTCGCTACAGGATTGAACCGCTCCGGTATTTCTCCCGGCCAAAGTGCCTCCCTGCCATCCCATGGATACTGTGTATTAGCATACTGCGGAATGTCGTAACCCTCCATCTGGATGTGGGCCGGCACCCGGATATCCTCCCATGGTCTGCAGTCGTAGGACTCTTTCTCAAATTCCTTCACTGCAGAATTTATATTCACTGCATAAGAAAACTTCCAGATACCATCCAAAGACTGTATCAAACTGCTTTGCCCCCGCGCCGCCTCCTTTTCACTTTTGTACAAATGCAGCGCGGCATGTGCCGGAAGCACATTTTCTTTAAAAAATTGAGGATCTTTCACTTTATTGTAGTCAAACTGTGACATATTACAACTTTTCTCCTTTCCTGCAGGATTTGTGATAATAAAGGTGCCAAAAGCACCTTTCCTATCCGGATGTTTTTGACACCTTATTTTTAGTAAATCTTTACTTCGCCGCTGCACGGCTCAATGCTACGTCACTTCACAGCACCGGTAATACCTTCTGCGAATGCGTTCTGTAAGCAGAAGAATACGATTGCAGTAGGCAGCGTACAGATCAGTACGGCCAGCATCAGCATTCCGTAGTCTGTCACATAACCTTCTGTCAAATTGGCCACTACCATAGGCATTGTCTGACTGGTAGCATCAGTCATAATTACCTTCGGCCAAAGATAACTGTTCCATGCATTCATGAAGGTGATGGTCATAGCCGCAGCATAAGTGGAACGCATGGTCGGTATAAACATCTGGAAGAAAATACGAATTTCTGACAATCCGTCGATCCTAGCTGCCTCCATGATGTCATGAGGGAAAGATCTCGCACTCTGCCTGAACATCATAATCAGGAAAGGCGTGGAAACCGTCGGCAAAATGAACCCGATCGTCGTGTTCAGCCAGCCGGCTTTTGAGAACATCTGGAACAGAGGAATCATCGTCGCCACGAAAGGCACCATCATCGCCAGCAAAATAATGCTCATCAGCGTATCCTTTGCTTTGTCATGGAAAATCTCAAATCCATAACCCGCCAGAGAACTGACCAAAAGTGATACAAGAGTCAGAATAATCGCATATTTAAAAGAGTTGCCGAATGCTCTCCCTACATTCTGAGTCGCCAGAAGGTTTCTCAGATTCTCCATAAAGTAGCCCCCAGGAATCAACCGCCCGGAAACAACCTCCGCGCTCTTGTTCGTCGCAGCGCTGACCATCCAATAAAGCGGAAATACAGAGATAAAGGACACAATACATAAAAACAGGTACATAACGAATTTTCTCAATTTAATCACGCTTATCACCTACTTTCATCTGCAGGAATGCCAGAATGGCAACCAAAATCAAAATTAAGAAGGACATCGCCGCCGAGTACCCGAAGTTCGGCACATATTTAAAGGACATATCATATATGTAATGCGACATCGTGATTGATGTGTTCGCGGGACCGCCGTTTGTCAAGTTGACCGACTCATCGAAGAGCTGTAACGTACCATTAGTGGACATAATCGCTGTCAGCAGGATTGTTGGCTTTAAAAGCGGCACCGTAATTTTAAAGAAAGACTGTATTGCCGAAGCGCCGTCAATCTTAGCAGCCTCGTAAACGGAATACTCAATGTTTTGCAGACCCGATAGGTAGAATACCATATTATATCCCGTCCAGCGCCAGAGAAGTGCGATGATGATAACAATTCTCGCGCTCGTAGTATGCGTCAAAAACGCATAGGGCTGATCTAAAATTCCCAGATTAACCAAAATCAGATTAATCAAGCCATTATTGGCAAACAGGGAACGGAAGATAATAGCGTAGGCCACCAATGAGGTTGCACAGGGCAGGAAAATCATGGTGCGGAAAAGTCCCTTGAATCTCAGGTCCTTATTATTCAGTATAGACGCTAGAATCAGCGCAAATATCAGCATCACCGGCACCTGAACAATCAGATAAAGAAATGTGTTTTTAATGGATTGGACGAATACCGTATCCTGGAACATTCTAGTGTAATTCATGATGCCGCACGGCTTCATCGCAGCACCGACACCCGTCTTAAATGATAAAAGCAACGCTCTCACCATCGGCACAAAACTCATAAAAAGAATCAGCAGGGCGCCGGGTGTGAGGAATACCCATCCCATCAGATTTTGCTTTTTGCTAAGCGTCATTTTCTTTGGCTTGCTCAAAAAATCCCCTCCTTCTCTACCGTTGGAGAAAAAAAAGGGAACAGCCTGTCAAAACTATTCCCTTGTGTTACCTGTTACTTATAATTGCGCGGCGGGCTTTGGCTGCCCCGTCGTGCCCATCCGCCAAAATCGCTTCGCGCTTTCGTCGGATGTCGGGCATTCGCCCTATAGATTTCCGCTGAGACTTCCGTTCGAAAGCAAGCTTGGCTTTGCTTTACTCCGTCGTGCCCACTCTCAAAATCCTGCTTCGCAGTCTTTTGCTCGTGGCGGGCTGTCGCCCTATAGATACATGCCAGTTCAGCCTTACGAAAGCAAGCTTTCGACGGCTTCCCTGTCATGTATCTGCACGACTCATTACTGACCCATATTAAAGTTAATGGTTTGTTCTGCGGTCTGTAATTCGGACTCAAGGTCTGCGCCGTTGATATAGTTCGTGATAGCGGTTGCTACTGCGTTACGTGCCTCGTAATAGTATGCACCTGTGATGTTAGTAGGAACCTTGGTTGCGAAGTCAACGATCTTAGCGGATACTGCATCGCCGCCGAAGAAATCATTGGGTGTTGCGTATGCATCGGAATCACCTGCAGGAGCCCATGTTGCAAGAGCGCCGCTGGGAAGGATATTGTCGTACAGCTCTGTGCTGCCTGCAAAAGTGCTAGCCAGGAAATCACATGCAAGATCCGGATTTGCGCACTTCGTGGTTACTGCCCAAGAGGAACCACCGTTGTTGGAATAGTTAGTTGCATTGGCAGCGCCTACCAAGCTGGGCATATTTGTAATAGCCCACTTCCCAGACTGATCCTCTGCCGTCTGAATGGAAGCCATGATCCAGCATCCATTGATCGTACCTGCAACGTTGCCGCTGACAAAGTCACCTACATACTCATCCCAGCTGTTAACCTCTGTGAGTACGCCTGAATCCTTAAGGCTCTTGTAGGTTTCCATAACAGTTCTTAACGTGTCATTACCTGTGATGTTTGCTGTGCCATCCTCATTGAAAAGAGACGCGCCTGCGGACTGAAGCATCATCATGATCAGGTCACACTCACCTGCCTGCATAGAGATGAGGGGCTTGCCTGTAGCTTCCAAAACCTTCTTGCCGTTCTCGAGATACTGGTCAAACGTGATATCCGTGAAATCATCAATCGTCAGGCCAGCCTGCTCCAGAATATCAGTACGGTAGCAAGCGACAACCGCACCGTTATCGAAAGGCACGCCATAATTCTTGCCATCAATTACAGAGTAAGCCGTCTTACCTGCTGCAAACTGGGAATAGTCAATTCCGCTGTTGGTCAGATCCATACATACATCCGGGAAAGCAAGCACGTTCTTCTGGAACGCGTTATCCTGCATCAGGAAAATGTCGGGCAGTGTGCTCAGATCACCTGAAGTAGCAGCCGTGGTAACCTTGGTCTGAATGTCGTCCCAGGGTGTCTCAACCACATTCAGCTTGAAGTTGGGATGATCCTTCTGGTAAACCTTCTCTGCCTCATACATAGCATTTAAGTTAAATGCCGGGTCCCAGCACCAAACTGTCAGAGTTTCTTCGCCGCCTGCTGCCGCATCTGCTGCGGGCGCCGCTTCCTCTGTAGAGCCACTGTCCGCCGCAGGAGCTGCCTCTTCCGCTGCAGGAGCTGCTTCCTCTGTAGAGCCGCTGTCTGCAGCAGGGGTTTCAGAAGCACCACCGCCGCATCCAACCAGAGAAAGAACCATGGTTGATGCCAATAAAGCTGCTAAAATCTTTCTTTTCATTTTCATTTCCTCCCATTCTTTTTTTGTGCACTTTGCGCAGTGCACTTTTTTCTTTCCATCAATCGCCACGGATGTTCCGTCATTTTGTACATTTATCTCATCCTTTTCGACTGATTGTATATGCATTATAACTCTATATCGTTTCCAAGTGTTATCGTTAAAAAGCAAAAAAAGTGCAAATTCGATCATCATTTTTTAGCTTAATCGATTACGCTGTCAAAATAATGTCCGTTTTAGTAAACAGCTTCCAAAACAAAAATCTATAATCTATCCTTTTCCTCTCTTACTTTACCACCCCTTATATGCAGAAATTTTATAATCCAGCAGCCGCGCCTCATAATTCTCCGGATGAATTTTCCATTGATAAGGCGTAATATTAAGAACTTTCTTAAAGTTTCTGTTAAAAGTGGAAACCGACTGAAAGCCGCATCTTTCAGCCACCAGCTCCATACTGTCCGTGTGTTTCTTCATATATTCACAAGCCATCTGTACCCGCACCAGGTTCAGATAATCAGAGGGTGTCATATTCATAACCTTCTGAAACACCCTTCCGAAATGAGTCTCCGACATATTGCTGACCTGGGCTAAATCCCCGATCGTCAGCTCCTCCGCGTAATTTGCACCGATATAATGCAGAGCATAGGATATCTGCGAAACCCCCCTGCTCTGTTTTCTGACTCTCTCCTGTTTTCCCTGATTCATCCGCGCAATGTTCATAAGCAGCGACAGCTGGAGTCCTTTGACACTCTCAGAATAAAATTCCTTCTTGTAGCGCATTTCATCCATAATACTCTTAATCAGAGACGTCAATTCCGGATATTCAGAAGCATCCACTGCCCAGGCATGATTGTTAATGATAGCGCTCAAATCGTCCACATAGAGGGAATCCTCCCTGTAAAATTCTCTCAAAACAGCCTCCACATCGATAAAAAGATACTCCCAGCTGCTCAGAGAAAAATGATCACTGTTCGTATTGTGTGGAAAGTTTTTCGGGATCACAGTAAACATACCCGGTTTGTAAGAAATCACCTGTTCATCCAGCATCACTTCTCCCACCCCATCCTGGCAGTATCCAATTTCCATATAATTGTGAAAATGAAGGCAGTCTATGTCCTCGCCATAGGGACGAACCCATGCCTCACCAAGAAGCGCAATGCAAGGCTCATTCTGCGGTATTTCATAATAGCGAAACTCAATTTCCTGTTTCTTCTTTGCCGCCATATATACTCTTCCTCTCTCGTCTGACCCAAAAACTTTCAATAACAATACCGGAAAATCCCCGTTTTCTCTATGAGTATATGTTTTCTCCTTTGTTTTCTTCTATCATACCGTATATTATCGGAAAATACAATCCGCATACATCGCGAAAAAGGGGAAAGCCCTCCGGCTGCAAACCACTGCTCTTTCTTCTATAAATAAAATAAATGCGGCCAAAAAGACATCCCCCGGCGGTGGAGCGCCGAGGGATATCCTTATGCAAATATAGTCAAATACGCTGGGTATTTGACCCCCGCGGTGCTCACCAAATGTCTGCAGGCAGGCACTTGGCTCGTTTCCCGCGAAGATAAAGGGATATAGGTGTGGGCTTACTCAACATCCTGCAGAGCAGCAAAATCCTCCTCGCCCGTGCGGACCTTAACGACCCTATCCACGTTATAGACAAAAATTTTCCCGTCTCCGATATGACCAGTATAGAGCGCCTTCTTAGCCGCCTCCACCACCGTATCCACCGGGATCTTGCTAACTACCACTTCCACCTTCACCTTGGGCAGAAGCGTCGCATCCATCTCAACACCGCGGTATCTGTCGCCAGCACCTTTCTGAATACCACAGCCCATAACCTGTGTCACCGTCATGCCGGTTACCCCCAGATCATTCATCGCCTTGCGCAGTTTATCATATCTTGCCAGCTTAGCGATAATTGCTACCTTATACATACCTGTAGCGGAAACCATAGGCACTTGCGCAACTTTCACAGCAGCATCTTTCTGCACCTGGGTAGCAGCGTCGTAATCCTCCACGCCCAGACTTGTATTCTCGTTCACATCCATAACCATAGCACCTGACACATCCATAATACTAAATCCCGAGTATGCAGAAGCCAGACCATGTTCCATGGCATCCAAGCCCACGATTTCCTCTTCCTGCGAAGCCCGCAGACCAACAGTCGCTTTGATCACTAAGAATACAATGGTTATCGTCACAAAAGTCCATGCCGCCACCGAAGCAAATCCGATCAGCTGCAATCCCAGGAGCTTAAAACCACCGCCATAGAACAAACCTGTGAGTTCCGTTCCTGACGCATCTGCAATAGAGTAACCAGGCGCAGTGTTTGTCGCAAAAAATCCTACAGAAATCGT
The DNA here is from genome assembly GCA_002493835.1 of Lachnospiraceae bacterium UBA7060. Classification (GTDB taxonomy): domain Bacteria; phylum Bacillota; class Clostridia; order Lachnospirales; family Lachnospiraceae; genus UBA3282. The sequence continues at coordinate 19,367 of DLAA01000177.1, forward strand.
TCCCCAGATACCATTCATCATATGTACTGCCACTGCCCCCACAGGGTCATCAATCCGCAGCTTATAATCCAAAAGCCAGACACCAAACACCACCAACAATCCAGCTACCGCACCGATCACAATCGCACCAAAAGCGTCCGTCACATCGCAGGGTGCAGTGATCGCTACCAAACCTGCCAGAGAGGCGTTCAGACACATGGAAACATCGGGTTTGCCATACTTAATCCAAGTAAAAATCATGCACACCACAGTTGCCACCGCAGGAGCAATCGTCGTTGTCACAAAGATGGAGCCAAGCTGTTCCACGCTGGCAGCCGCCGCACCGTTAAAACCGTACCAGCCAAGCCAGAGAATGAACACCCCCAACGCACCCAGCGGAATGCTGTGCCCCGGAAATGCATTTACTTTCGTTATTTTACCGTCCTTATCCGTGTTGAACTTGCCGATACGGGGTCCTAAAATTTTTGCGCCTACCAGAGCGGAAATACCGCCTACCATATGGATTGCGCAGGAACCTGCGAAATCATGAAAACCGATCTGCGAAAGCCAGCCGCCGCCCCAGATCCAATGCGCCTCGATGGGATAAACCAAAGCCGAAATCACACCCGAGTAAATGCAGTAGCTCAAAAACTTTGTCCGCTCTGCCATAGCGCCTGATACAATAGTCGCCGTGGTGGCGCAGAATACCAAGTTAAAAACGAAGTTTGACCAGTCAAAGCTCTCATAAGCAGTGAAAATGTCAAATCCTGGTTTCCCGATCAGCCCCATCAGGTCCTCTCCCAAAAGCAGTCCGAAACCGATCACAATAAACATCACCGTGCCGATACAGAAATCCATCAAATTTTTCATAATGATGTTTCCCGCATTCTTCGCTCTGGTAAAACCCGTCTCCACCATCGCAAAACCCGCCTGCATCCAGAAAACCAGCGCCGCGCCGATCAGAAACCATACACCAAATATCTGACCGTTTAAAACTTCCATCATTTCTTCCATAACTTTTTCCTCCTCATTAAAGCATTATCCTGCCTATGGCCGTGTGACCATCGGACATACTAAGAAAGGCGCCTTGAGTTTCCTCAAAGCACCTTTGCTTTTATGACTTGGATTGTAACACTACCAATTTACCATGTCAAGCATTTTTTGTATAATTGTATCTTTGTATACCATGTTCGTATATCACCTTATCTTCTAAACTGCTTTGGAGATTTTTAAGAATCTCAAATCTATTTGCGCAAATATCACCGCCGCAAAAACCAGCACGCACCCCAAGATTTCCCGACCAGTCATCGTCTCATGTAGAATCAGCATACCTGCCAGCACAGAAAACACCGATTCCAAGCTCATCAGCAAAGATGCAATCGCAGGATTAATTCCATTTTGTCCGACAATCTGCAGCGTATATCCCACGCCGCAGGACATAATACCGGCATACAAAATCGGAAACCACACATCCATGCTCCCCAGAGACTGCAGCCACGCCGCAGCCCCCATCTGACGCATCTCCACACCAATCATCGGCAGAAGTCCCCAAGCTCCGCAGACAAAAAACTGGATACAAGCCATCCGCACCCCGTCCACCAAAGGGGAAAAATGATCTATCACCATGATATGTACCGAAAAACATACGGCACACAAAAGCACAAGCCCGTCGCTGAACTGAAAGGAAAATCTGTCTGTCAGGCAGAGAAAATAAAGCCCGGCCACTGCCACCAGAATACTCACCCACACATTCCAACTGCATTTTTTCCCAAAGAAAATTCCAAGCACCGGCACAAGCAAAATGTAGCACGCCGTCAAAAATCCAGCCTTACCGGCAGTGGTGCCATAATACATTCCCATCTGTTGAAGCGTACTTGCCACAAAGAGCACAAGCCCGCAAAGGGCACCACCAATCAACAATCTTCGCCTATCCTGCACCGATTGTAGCTTTTTTCCGCCTGTGTATCTATCGAGAAAAGGAATCACCGGCAGAAGCACAAGCCCGCCCAGAAAGGAACGGATGCAGTTAAAAGTATAAGGGCCTGCCTCTGCGCCTCCCTGCCTCTGTGCCACAAAAGCCACGCCCCAGACAAGCGCAGTGATAATGAGCAAAAAGGAATTACGAAGTTCCTGTCTCTTCATTTGTTTTTTCAAGAGAAACACCTCCCGTCTCATCGCTGTCATAGCATCGAGAATCAGTTTACTCCCTCACTGGGTGGTTCGTCAATGTTATTTCAACCAGAAAACAATATGGAAAACTGTGATCCCCGTTATCCAAAAACTTACCAAAAAAGCTGAGATTTCATGAGATTAAATATCAAAGATCCCTCACAAGTACTAGATGTCCCACTCCGTCAAGCTCCGTCTTTCCAGAAAAGATAAAACCCAGCCGTTCGCATAACTTCAGAGATTTTTCGTTCCCAGGCTGCACAAGAACCTGTACTCGTTCCATCTGCAGCTCCTCCCGCGCGTAGGCAAGAATCGAGGCGCAAACTTCAAAAGCGTATCCCTGCCCCTGCCAGGGCACGCCGATCACAAAGCCCAGCTCCGGCAGTTCATACCCTTCCCGCCAGCTGATTCCGGCTCTGCCAATCACTTCTTTGCTGTCCTTTTTCAGAATTGTCCACATGCCATAACCGTAAAAAGTATAAACCTTTTCTATATAGTCTTTCGTGTAAGCAATCTCCTCGTCTCTGTCCGGGAAGAGATCTTCCATATATGCCGTGATGGACGGTTCCTCATAAATCTCATAAAAACTGTCCACATCTTCCACCATCGTCTCCCGCACCCGCAGACGATCCGTCTCCAATATATCCCAAGGCAGGCCTGCCAGCCGGCGGTAAGCCATATTCAGAGACTCATAGTCCGTCTCTTCCAGTTTTTCTATTGCATAAAATGCCCCAGAAAAAGTCATGCCATAATTATATTCATGATAATAAGGCAGGACATACCTCCCATGCTCTCTCAAGACAGCGTAGATTGACGGCTGATCTGTAATATGCAATGTTTCTCTCCATTCTTCAAAATGCTGTTCCGTATCCGCATATAACTGCCTTGCACAATGCATTTCCAATACTTCCACCTTTAAGCCATATTGCGCCAAATTTTTTATCAGTTTCTCTATCGCACCTCTTAAACTGCAGGCCGCCTCTTTACTCAGCCAAAAATAAACTCTTTTAAGCATAAACATTCCTCCAGACATCCAGCCAGGATCTTTGACTTGTCCCGATTTCTATGGTACAATCGTCGCAGGCTCAAAAATCTGCCGCCAATAAAATTTTTACCACGGCATTTGAGATTATACTGGAATTTCGGTTTACTATCAATCTTACATTCAAGAAAGGAATTTTACATGGCACAGAATCCAATCGTAACTTTTACCATGGCAAACGGCGATGTGATCAAGGCGGAATTATACCCTGAAATCGCACCTACATCTGTCAACAACTTTATCAGTCTGATCAACCAGAATTTTTATGACGGCCTAATTTTCCACCGAGTCATCAAAGGTTTTATGATCCAGGGCGGTGACCCCGAGGGCACCGGCATGGGCGGTCCAGGCTACTCAATCAAGGGAGAATTTCATCAGAACGGCTTTGAAAATGATCTAAAGCACACAGAAGGCGTCCTCTCCATGGCGAGAAGTATGCATCCCGACTCCGCAGGCAGCCAATTTTTCATCATGCACAAGACAAGTCCCCATTTAGACGGCGCTTATGCGGCGTTTGGAAAAGTGATAGAAGGTATGGATGTGGTGAACCGCATTGCGCAGACACCTACCGATTATGAGGACAGACCGCTGGAAAATCAGGTAATGCAGACAGTTATCGTCGATACTTTCGGCGTGGATTATCCGGAACCTGAGAAGCTGTAAGCAGTTTCTCAAAAAAGTATTATTCGGTACTGTTCAGTACGGTTTTTATAAAATTTGTTGTCAAAATTATTGTCAATTTTTATCTTGAAAAACAGCGTTAGACACTCCCTTGAAGATATTAAATTGCAATGTTAAAAGATTTTTAGGTTCTTGGACAGTTCGTCCAATGCCTGCTTTTTCTTTTCCTCCGTAGCTTTGGCATATATATCCATCGTTATGGAGATGTTTGCGTGACCCATTATCTCCTGAATTACCTTGATGTTTGTTTCATTTTCGCAAAACCGTGTGCAAAACGTATGGCGAAAAACGTGGCAACTGAAGTGAGGGATGATAATGGGTTCTCTGTTTTCTTCCTGAGCTTTTTGCTCTTCCTCTTTGTTGCACCATCTTGTTATTGTGTCGATTGCTCTGTTAATTGCCTCTGGGGAGCGCAGCCTACCTTCCTCATTCACAAATATAAATCCGGTCATGCCGCTTATTGTAGGAGTCGGGAAACCTCTTTCCTGCTGTACCTTATATTCCACTTTCAAAGCATCATATACCTGATCAATCATGGGAATATCCCTAATGCCTGCCTTTGTTTTTGGCTCCGTAATCATCCATTGTGCTTTATCGTCTGTTCCCGGACGGTACTTAGCCGCGTGGGTAATATGAATAATGCGATTTTCAAAATCGACATCATCCCATCGCAATCCTAACGCTTCCCCCATACGACAGCCTGTGCCAAGATAAAAAGTAAATAATGGCACATACTTCACATGAACAGGGTCATTGGCAGTAAAATTCATAAATTTTTGCTGTTGCACCCTCGTCAAAGGGTCTTTTGTTTCTCGCGAATACCCTGTTTTTTTCTTTACCTGTGCCATGATCCCATGCGTCGGGTTCTGCCGGATAATTTCGTCTTTAATCGCCATCTCAAATACAGAGTGAAGCACAATATGGATATACTCAACAGTACGGACTTTAAGCTGTTTTTCCTCAATCAGATAGAAATAAAAATGAACCATATCCGCATATCTGAGGTCTACCAGCTTTTTCTTTCCCAACATTTCTCCCACATAATGCCAATAAAGATATTTGTATGTATGAAATGTGTTAGGACGCAAATCGTATTTCGTAGCAATATAGCGTTCAAACATCTTATTCAGCGTAATATTACGGGCTTTTGCCGAATCAATTCCGTCAAACTGATCTTTCATTAACTCCTGTTCTTTCTTTCGGAGATCCGCTAGATCATTTGCATAAACGCTTCTACGTTTCCCATATGTATCCGTATAGGTATAAACATACCTCTTATCAGATACACGTTGGCATTCCCCTTTCCAAAGCGCTCTCCCTTTAAGGTCTTTTCTTGCTTTTGCCATGCTTCTCCTTCCTAATCTTCAAGAAAGAGAGTTTGCAAGTCAGAGTTCGGCTTTCTGATATTGTTGGTATAACAAATCTAAGCCTTTCTCAATAGCTTCTGTTTGGGTTAAATTATGTTCAGAGGCAAATCGTTTCAGTTTCTCATAATCTTCTTCTTTCATTCGGAAGCCTGCAGAAACTTTTCTTGGGGATGCAACTTTTGGTCTCCCCATTTTTGCCATTGAATTTTTACCTCCTTCCTCTTTTCCCATATTATACTAATCGCAGAACAATAAGTCAATATATATGTTCTGCAATTAGTAATTTTATCTTCGCAAACTCACTTTCCATAATTATTTCTACTACTCATACGAAAAGTTTCTAAATATTCCTCAAATACATCACAGTTCACTAACACCATTTTACCTATCTTATATTTTGCACCCGCTTCCTCTGCCAAATCTTCAAAACTGCTCTGGCTCATATCATAAAGCTCCGCACCTGTTTTATATCTTACAAACCGTTTTCTTCCGTATTTCTCTTTAACTACATTTATTACCTCAATTTTTTTCAAATTATCTGAATTTTTCATATCACTCCTTCCTTGATATTATCTACCGATAAAAAGGCAGGCAGTAAAAGTCCTACCCTTTTATCGGCAGATAACGACCACTCAAAAAATGCATACGGGTGACAGCTCATTACACTGTCCACATCGGTATCGCACCGTCATTCCAAATTGACCGGATCACAGACCACTCTGCAACCGGAAGTATCATTATCAAAGATGTGCCTCATTGCCCCATGTAACTGCTACACTTTTTGCCAGACATTCATCGCTCACTGCCTTAGCTTCAATACCAGATTT
>DLAA01000142.1 GCA_002493835.1 Lachnospiraceae bacterium UBA7060
GTGCGAACAGCATGGCATTTTAGTCAGCTCTTTCTACAACGCGGTAAAACGCCTTAGAAAGAGTGCATGCGACATTCCTCTTTCTTCTAATAGAAGAACATATGCACTGGATCTTACTTCTGCCAGCAGACAGGAGGCAGTCCAGATTGATATATGCCCGGATCTTTATCCGGAAGCAGTTCCACCTGCAAAGCAGATGTGTCCTGCGCCGCACCTTGACAATTCACATACGATTGAGCTTATGATGGATAATGTTTCCCTTAAAGTCAGCAATTCGGCACTTTTCAGGCTCTGTATTCCTGTAAACCAGTCTGATTTTCTGGTAAAATAGATACCAGAAAAGAGGTCAAAAAACAGTGGCCCAGAATGCAAAAGACATCCAGATGCGGGAATTAAAAGATCTTCTTAATGAACTCCGGGAAACCAACAAGCTTCTCCGAAATGTACTTGAAGAGACCCAAAAAGAGAAAGCTGTGCTAAAGCAGGAGCGTCTGATGTGCGTGCTGCCACTAAACCACCCGAATCAGAATTACCGGAAAATAAAGGAAAGAAGAGACGTGCTTCAAATGAGGAACGTTTTAAAGGCATTTCTGTAAAAAAGGTCTTTCTCGAACCATCCGAAGAAAAACGTATCTGTAGTAAGTGCGGAAAACAAATGGATCAGATCGGTACAGAGTTTGTACGCCGCGAATGAAAGATCATTCCGGCGAAAGCGGTTGTGATTGAATACTACAGTGTAAACTATGGATGCAAAAACTGTAAGGAGCACGGAATCACTCCTATGATCATCAAAGGCAGGGACGGAAAAGCCCACATGATGTACGGAATGGCTTCTGCCTCCACAGTGGCATGGGTTGTTTACCAGAAGTACTGTAACGGGATGCCTTTATACCGGATCGAACAGGATCTTGGACGCTTAGGTGCAAAAATCAGCCGTGCAGCGCTGGCAAACTGGGTGATCAAAAATACAGAGGCGTTCTTTGCTCCGATGTATGAGTATTTTCACCGGAAACTGCTGGCGAGAAACTTTGCAATGGCAGATGAAACTCCTGTTCAGATATTGCATGAGCCGGAACGCCGTGCGCAGACAAAGTCATATATGTGGCTGTTTCGCAGCGGCGAAGACGGAGATCATCCGATCGTCATCTACAAGTATTCCGAAACATGTGCAGGTGATACGTCAGTAGATTTTCTGAATGGGTTTCAGGGATATCTTTTTGTCGTGGCTTGAAAAGCAGACCCCAGTCCGCAGCTCACGTTTGGACAAAGCAGTGACATATATCCGGAATCGAAAAGAACATCTTATGACCTATCTGGAAGATGGACGATGCAGTTTTTCGAACAATCTGAGCGAGAATTCCATCCGTCCATTTGTAGTCGGGAGAAAAGGGCGGCTGTTCTGTGATACGCCGGCCGGAGCCCAGGCAAGCGCCATGGCTTACACAATGATAGAAATGGCCAAGGCAAACAAAATAAATGTTTACCACTATCTTACCTTCCTGTTTGAGCATCAGCCGAACGATCGGATGACGGATGAAGAACTGGAACAGCTCGCTCCCTGGAACGAGGCTTTAAAAGCAGAAATCCAGAGACGGGTCGACAGCCAAAACAACAATGAATAACTGCCCGCAATAGTTAAATCATATGTGAATTGTCAAGGTGCTTCAGTTGCTACGGATAAAGCAATGGATACCTATCATTGAAGAACAGGCAAAGAGTGGTTAAACAAAACGGAGTGGTGTGCCATGCATGGCATTGACTGCACCACTTTTTTTGGTGGCAGAAACGGGTCAGGGCATATCTCCTTGATCAATGGCAAGACCAGTCTCCACTCCCTGTTTCATCCACCCATACGGTAGTAACAAAATGGAACGGTTAGTGTGGACTGTACAATAGTGGAGAATAGGGCATTTGGAGGATTTGCTATAGGACTTCCAAATGCCTTTTTAAAATATTAGATTGTGAAAGGTAAGGCCTGCGGGTATAATAAAATTATAATGGTATGTGGCGATTTTGTATGAAGATAGAAGAAAGGTGGTTGTTTCGTATGAATGAAATTGAGAAGTTAAAAGAATGCATTGTAGAACAGCTTTTACCTGTGCAGATATATTTATTTGGTTCTTATGCGAATAATACCTTTACCAATGAAAGCGATTTGGATTTTTATATTGTTGTTAAAGACGATGTGGCAGATATTCCGGCAGAGACGGCGAAAGCCTATAAAGCAGTTCGGAGAGTAAAGCAGCATCCCGTAGATATTGTCTTAGGGACAAGAAGCCGTTTTGAAGCAAGAAAAGATATTCCTTCTGTAGAGAATGAAGTATATCGAAAGGGGGTGTTTTTGTATGACGCCGGAAACTAAAGAATGGTATGATATGGCGGCGATGGAGGTATGCCAAAACTCCATGAGGCTGCCCCATTTCCTGACATTTTCCCTCGGCGGCCTGCTGTCTGGAGATTTCTAAGTCCTTATATATTTCTTCCCGGTTCTTTGGCTGAAATGGGTGTTTATCACTACGCAACGTAAAAAGCCCTTTGGCAAATTGCTGCACTTCTAAAAATGCCCGGTTACTTTCGGTAACTGAAGCACATTGACAACTCACATATGTTTTAATCATTCCTGATTTTTTTGACACTCGATCTGGCGCTGAATTTCCGCTTTTACATTTTCATTCCAGGGAGCAAGCTGTTCCAGTTCATTATCTGACATTTTTTCATTTGGCTGATGTTCAAACAGGAATGTAATGATAAGGATTCACTTTGTTTGCCTTTGCCATTTCCACCATTGTATTGAAAAAGCTTGTTTATAAGGGGATAAATGACTATGATGCAGTTTGACCGCATATGGCTCGGTAGACAGGCTCTTGTACTAAAAGACGGCACGGCAATTAACCTGACCATATTTGATATTTCGCGCCTGTCTTTGGATATCGATTTGGATTTTGCCAAGAATATGCCGCGGGCAAACATGCTTAAGGAACGGGAACTGCTTTGTGCATGAGTATGTCAATGCAGGCGGCATTTAGAAACAGGTGAACAAGTGTAATATATTATTATCAGCATGCCACTTTGAAGCAAATTAAAAAGTGTAAAGCCTTAATAATTCAATAGACTTTACACTGTAGTTTGTTGATTATGCAATATAAATTTAATTAACTTATCTCTTTATTATTTGCAAGTATATTTTTTTTGCGCATTTTGAGTTTTGCTTTCTCTTTTTCGTCTGTTTCTTTGTCTATAAGTTCATCGACAAAATTTATTAAAGCGTTGTAGACTTCGAATTGTTCATCACTCATGCCCATACAATCACCTGCTTTCATATTGCTGCTTATATTGATTGCTACAATGTAAATATATCACAGCTGAGGTGCAAAGTCTATTCAAATTTCCGGGATTTACGCACTTTACAATAAAACTGTAGAGGTAGAAGTAATATAACAAGAATGGGAATAAGAGAATCGCAAAAATCTGCATTGTTATAATGCAGGTTTTTTAGTATACTTATTATGGAATTGAGATGTGTATGTCAGTTTTCTGTAAAAGAGGAATTAATATTCATGGCGGAACAGGAAAAGAACAATAGTGATACAAGGCAGAACTTTGCGGAGAAAGAGCCTGTAAAGGAACAGGCGCAGTACACTCCTTCCGTTCAAGCAGAGTTCATGCGGGAAAAGATTAAACAAAAGCCTGTCAATAAGAAAAAACTTCTTCGCAGAACAGTGATCACAGCAGTGATGGCGGTAGTATTTGGTTTGGTAGCATGTTTTACGTTCTTAATATTGGAGCCGGTTATCAGCAATCGCCTTTATCCAGAGGAGGAACCAAAGGAGGTAGTTTTTCCCGAGGAGACGTTGACGGAAGAGATGAACCCTGAAGATATGCTGGTCAATGAAAAGGATGCGGAAGTGCAGACACCGGAGCCGGTGGATATGGAGATGGTGGATGAGCAGATTGAGGAGCTTCTTTCTCAGGTGGATATGGAATTTAATTTGGAGGATTATCAGAAACTATACGATGAACTGCGGGTATTGACGGAAGATGTAAGCCGTTCAGTGGTAACGGTGGCAGGGGTCACATCCGACGTAGATTGGTTTAACAATATTTATGAAAATGTAGCTTCGGCTTCCGGTGTAATTGTGGCTAATAACGAAAAAGCTATGTTGATTTTAGTCAGCGCTGGGAATCTAAGCGGGGCGGACAGTATAGAGGTAACATTTTGTGACCAGACACAGGTGGAGGCAGAGCTTGTACAGAAGGATGAAAATACAGGGCTGGCGATTTTGTCGGTACCGCTTTCTGCTATCGGTAAGGAAACTATGGATGTGATTGACATTGCAGAGTTGGGAAGTTCTAGTGCTGTGAATCTGCTGGGTGCCCCGGTGGTTGCGCTGGGAAGTCCGCTGGGTACTGGTGGTTCTATCAGCTACGGTGTGGTGACTTCTACAGGGACTGTGATCGATCTTCCGGATTCCGCATATAAAAGGATTACCACGGACATCTATGGCAGCCGAAATGCTACAGGTATCCTAGTTAATTTGAAAGGAATGGTGATCGGCATTATAGACAATGTCAATACAGGAAATGATATGGCAAATCTGCTTACTGCATATGGAATCACAGAATTGAAGAGCACGATTGAACGGATGTCCAATAATAAAGAGCGGGCGTATCTTGGGGTACATGGAGCAGATGTGCCTAAGGCGGCCATTGAGGATACGGAGATTAATACACCGGCAGGGACTTATATTAGAGAGATCGAGATTGATTCTCCGGCCATGGCAGCAGGAATTCAGAGTGGCGATGTAGTGACAAGAATTGGAAATACGGATATTACAACTTATAACGAGTTATTGGGTATTTTACAGTCGGCAAAACCGGAGGACGTGCTTTCGGTCACGTTGACAAGGCAGGGACATGAGATGACTGTAGATGTGACATTGGGTGGCTGGTAAACGATCTAACATGTTTAGCGAAATTTAAGGGCTGGTTAAGTTTTTTAAAAGGAAGCAGAATCACAGAAAGGAAAGGATAGGAATATGAAGTATATAAAGGACTACAAGGAAAGCGACAGAATGTTTGATATTTATCTGTGCAAGCACAAACAATCGGCGGTTACGAAGAACGGAAAGCCGTACGACAATGTTATTTTGCAGGATAAGACAGGTACCATAGATGCTAAAATCTGGGATCCCAATAATGCAGGGATAGAGGATTTTGACAGCATGGATTACATAGAAGTGTACGGCGATGTGACTAGCTTTCAGGGAGCTTTGCAGGTTAATGTAAAGCGTGTGCGCAAATGCAGAGAGGGAGAATATAACCCAGCAGAATATCTTCCTGTCAGTAAATTCAGCATTGATGATATGATGAAGGAGCTTTTAGGATTTATTGACAGTATTAAAAATCCTTATCTTTATGAAATATTGGAAGATTTTTTTGTAAAGGATGAGGCGTTTCTCAAAGCTTTCAAGCAGTCTTCGGCGGCTAAGACAGTACATCATGGGTTTATGGGCGGCTTGTTGCAGCATACTCTGGCAGTGACAAAGCTGTGTGATTATTATTGTACGCAGTATCCGATATTGAACAGGGATTTACTGCTTACGGCGGCAATCTGTCACGATATTGGTAAAACGAAAGAATTATCACTTTTTCCGACGAATGACTATACGGAGAGCGGTCAGTTTCTTGGCCATATCATAATTGGCACGGAGATGGTGGGTGAGAAGATCCAGAAAATAAACGATTTTCCTGAGCTTCTTGCGAGTGAGTTGAAACACTGCATTTTATCCCATCATGGAGAGTTGGAGTTTGGGTCTCCGAAGAAACCGGCGATCGTAGAGGCAGTGGCTCTTTCTTTTGCGGACAATACGGATGCCAAGATAGAGACATTTACAGAGCTTTTGGAGAACAACAGCACCGCGGGATGGCTTGGGTTCAACAGACTTTTTGAATCCAATTTGCGCAGCACAAATGTAGAATAATTATTGTTTATATATAAAATGATATTGAATTCGTTTTTCAGGCAGCAAATTGCTTTACAAAATAAGCAGGGAGCGGAGAACTGAAGGTGGAGCAGAGTGATCTATAATGTATAAAAAGAATGACATAGTCACCATTATGATAGAGGATATTGGCAATGACGGCGAGGGGATTGGGAAAGCAGATGGATATATTCTATTTGTTAAGGACGCTGTTATTGGGGATATGGTGGAAGCCCGTATTACTAAATGTAAAAAGAATTACGGTTATGCAAGAGTAGAGAAGGTGATTACGCCTTCTCCTTTTCGCGTGAAGCCGAAATGTCCTTTTTACAGACAATGTGGTGGATGTCAGATTCAGGCATTGCAATACGAGAAACAGCTTGCTTATAAGCAGGATAAAGTGCGGGCAGATCTTTTGCGGATTGGCGGTTTTATGGCGGATCGGATCGATGCGGTCATGGAGCCGATTGTCGGTATGGAGGAGCCCTGGCATTATCGCAATAAAGCACAGTATCCAATAGGATACGACAGAGAAGGAAATCTGGTTGCGGGATTTTATGCGGGCAGAACACATGACATTATTGCCAACACCGACTGCCCGTTAGGGCCGCCAGAAAATAAAGTTATTTTAGAAGCTATTCTCTCCTATATGCGGGAGAACCATGTGAGTGCCTATCAGGAGACTTCGGGGGAGGGTCTAGTGCGTCATGTGTTAATTCGCACAGGTTTTTTTTCAGGGGAAATTTTGATCTGTCTGGTAATCAACGGGAAAAAATTGCCGGTTGAGGAAAAGCTCATAGCAAAGCTGACAGAATTAAAATTAGACGGTTTTTGGCCGGCTGAAGAAACTAATCCGAAGATTGCTCGTGCACAAAAGCCTTATCGTAATTTGCCTAGTAAGCGAATAGCAAGTATTTCAGTCAGTATTAACAGGGAACAGACAAATGTGATTATGGGTAAAGAGATCCGTGTGCTTTGGGGCAGAGGATATATTGAGGACAGCCTACGAGTGCCGGATCCGATTGCTTTTTCCATTTCTCCGCTGTCCTTTTATCAGGTTAATCCTCGACAGACAGAAAAGCTGTATGGCCTTGCATTGGAATACGCGGAGCTGACAGGCAGGGAAACGGTGTGGGATTTATATTGTGGGATTGGGACGATTTCCCTTTTTATGGCAAAAAAAGCGAAAAAGGTGTACGGTGTGGAAGTTGTGCCTCAGGCTATAGAAGATGCCAGAGAAAATGCGCGCAGGAATGGGATTACCAACGTAGAGTTTTATATGGGAAAAGCAGAGGAGATACTGCCTGCTTTTTACAAAAGGGACAAAATGTTTTTCAATGGGAAAATGGATGAAAAAAATGAGATGGATCAACGACATCCCGACGTGATTGTTGTGGATCCACCCCGTAAAGGTTGTGATGAAAAGTGTTTGAGCACAATGCTTGCAATGCGGCCGGATCGGATCGTTTATGTGAGCTGTGATTCAGCGACGTTGGCGAGGGATCTTAAGATTCTTTGTGAGGGAGGGTATGAAATAAAAAGAGGACGGGCGGTGGATCAGTTTGGGCATACTTGTCATGTTGAGGTAATAATAATGATGCAGTATTGTGGAAAAGAGAAGAATTAGGCGGTATAAACCACAAGATGTTGGTGGTTAAAGTCAAACAAGTTTGAATCGGGCAAAAATTGGACTGAAAAATGACCAGTTTTTGCCCTATTTTTTTGCCCGATTTTATAGATGCACAGTGCTCGCCTAAAGGCGTGCACGGGATCTTACTTCTGCCAGCAGACAGGAGGCAGTCCAGATTGATCTATGCCCGGATCCTTATCCGGAAGCAGCTCCATCTGCAAAGCAGATGTGCCCTGCGCGGGACCTTGACAATTCACATACGATTGAGCTTATGATGGGTAATGTTTCCCTTAAAGTCAGCAATTCGGCAGATCCGTTTCTTCTGCAGCAAATCATCCGGATGCTGCGTACAGATCAATGTTAGCGGATATCTCCAGTGCCGATGCTATCTATATCGTGACCGGGTATACTGACATGAGAAAATCTATTGATGGTTTATGCGCCCTGATCCAGGAACAGTTCCTTGCCAATGAGAACCTGAATGTACTCTATCTGTTCTGTGGACGGAAAAGATAAAGCGTATCTGGAACATACGGTCTGCTCCCGGTTTGCGTTTCAATGAGCGCCGCCAGCCGGTCTATGCCGGAGCGCAGGTCTGTGTATCCGCAGACAATATAAACTACCTTGAAACAGATGGCATCATTAAGCATTCCGCATCACCTCAAGAACTGCTGCAAGCAATGGCATGGACGTGGATTCTGTTACATGGATGGACCCCCCTTTTATGGAAATATCCAGTCCCAACTGTGCATTGCCGTCTTTGTGTTCCTGCTGCTGTAAAAGCCCGGGCTGTACAGGAACTGAACTATCTGCTGCGCGGTTATTTCCCCCTGAATGGTTTCAAGGCAGGCTTCCCTCATACGGCGGAGCCTGTAATAATAATTCGATTTTGTGATACCGTGGCGGGCACACCAGCTGACGACGCTCATGCCGGCCGGCTCTGACAGTTCCTGATCTGGTCGGTCCATTCCCGGAGACGGTACTGCTCAGCCATCATAGTTGTTTCTGAACTCATAGACTTACCTCCGTACATCGGTATCAAAAGTTGAAACTTAACTTTTGATACTCGTGATTGAAATATAGTCTATTCTCCCATACTTCTTCATATCAGTCGAGGTACGCACTATCTACCGTTTACGTATCGGCTCCTGGTTAAGCTTTTCTATCCCATCATATTTTATAAAACGTATACGGGCGCGTGGAAAGAAATTTTGCGTTTTTTTTCGAACAGCGGAGCTGTTGTGTGCTGCAGTAAAAAGATATATGGTAGAAGCGGCCAAAACAAAAAGTGAAAAAGAGAAGGTAAAAGATGTTACAGTACAAAATTTAATTAATTGGGGCGTGGTTAAGAATGTAGATGGAACATTGTTACCGACAAATGCTTTTGTTCTGCGGACAGATAATGTATTCCCGTTTGCCCAAATTCAGTGCGCGTTGTTTAAAGGAAATAAAAGAGATTTTGAGGGATCGATTTATGAGCAAATTGAAGAAGCCTATGCATTCGTATTGAAACTCATTTAGGCAAACGGGGCTTGAATAGTAATTATCAGACATAGCGCCATGGTAAATTTATACAGATCATTTTATAATATGGTTTATCAAAATCCTGTAAAAAGCTTGGCGGAAGGCTGGTTTCATATTTTAACTGTATCTTAAAAAAAGTATTGACTCCTACGCTGCGTAATAGTTTATACTACAGTTACCAAGCAAATGGAGGATACGCCAATGATGACAATACATGAGGTGAGCAAGCTTGCCGGAGTGAGTATACGCACTCTGCAATATTATGACAAGATCGGCCTTTTGCATCCGGCGGGATATACCGATGCGGGATACAGGCTGTATGACGATATAGACCTGGAACGCCTTCAACACATCTTACTTTTTCGTGAACTGGAGTTTCCTCTGAAGGATATCAAGGCAATCTTGAATAGCCCTGACTTTGATAGGAGCAAGATATTAGAACAGCAGATAGAACTGTTGAAACTAAAGAAGGAGCATCTTGATAATTTGATAAACTTTGCGTTTGGAATAAAAATGTTAGGAGTGAAATATATGGATTTTACAGCTTTTGATAGAAGCAAATTGGATGAATACTCCAGACGGGCGAAAGAACAGTGGGGAAATACGGCGGAATATAAGGAGTTTGCAGAGCGGACCAAAAATCGGTCAGATGAAGAAGATAGGCTTTTAGCTGACAGATTTATGCTGCTTTTCAAGGAGGCTGGGGAGATCAGGCATTCTGATCCGGCTTCTTCAGATGCGCAGGAGCTGGTGAAGAGAATACAGGACTTTATCACGGAGAATATGTACACCTGCTCCAACAAGATTTTGAGAGGTCTTGGGAAAATGTATTCCGGTGGTGGTGATTTCACAAAGAATATTGATGAATATGGCGGTGAAGGAACTAGTGAGTTTATTGACAGGGCGATTCAGATATATTGTGAAAAAGCGGAATAATAAGCTGGATTATTTGTTAGGGAGTCGGGAAACCGGCTCTCTTTTTCTACATTGTATTTGAAATAATGCGGTGTCAGGCCACAGGCCGATTTAAACTAGCGAATTATGTGATATGGTTTCATGTCTGTACTCGGGGCTGTGCTTTCAATTAAAAACGAGGCGCACTTATAACTGCTTGAAATATGCTTTCAACTCCGCTTTGCAATGATCGTCAAGCTGCTTCATTTCACGTCCTCGAATAGCAGCATCCAAATGATATTAAGATGACAACGCAAATGTTTGGATACTATTCTTTGAGCCGAGAAACTGCTTGTTAAAGGTATGATCGTAGTAAAAGTGCGCGCTGTCAAACAGTTGTACAGATTGCATTTGCCTTCTAAACGTAGTATTCTATATATCAGCAAACAGACGTTGCACCGTTATCCGGTTGTGTGCTGAAATTTATTATGCAAGGAAGTTGTTTGATATGGGAGAAGCATTTCATATTATCAGTGATGGCTCCTGTGATCTGCCATCGACGCTGGCACAGGAAAAAAATGTCACTGTCGTGCCTTTTTATGTGTCTTTTGACGAGGAACAGTATTTTAAGGAAAATGTGGATATTGCCATCCGGGACTTTTATCAGATGATGGTTGAGAAAAAGGGCGTATATCCCAAGTCTTCCATGCCTTCTATTCAGGACTATGAGGAGGCCTTTCGCCCTTTTGCAGAAAATGGCATTCCTATCATATGTATCTGTATCACCACAAAGTTCAGCGGTTCCATGCAATCTGCGCTCAATGCAAGGGGACTTATTCTGGAAAAGTATCCACATGCTGAGATTACCGTTATTGATGCGGCCATTAATACGGTTCTGCAGGGTCAGTATGTTCTGGAGGCGGTCAGTCTGCGGGATCATGGCTTCAGCTATCAGGACACTATAGCGCGGCTGGAAGCTATCAAAGGCACTGGTCGGATTTTTTTTACTGTAGGAAATATGGAGTATTTAAGACATGGAGGCCGAATTGGAAAGGTGGCGGCTCTTGCAGGAGGCGCACTGGACATTCGTCCTGTTATTACGTTGAAACAAGGTGAAATTTTTCCCTCTGGGCTTGATCGGGGACGAAAGCGCACTCTGAAAAAGGTGATGGCGCTCCTTCTGGAATATCTGCAGGACAGTTCTTTAGGAATTGATTGCTACAGCCTTGCCGTTGGGTATGGTTATGATCGTGAGGAGGGAATGGCTTTTCGAGATCAGGCGCTTTCCACTCTCCATGAAGAGGGATATGTCATAGAAGAAATACCTGTTTATCAGATCGGAGCTACCATTGGGGTACACACGGGGCCTTATCCGCTGGGATTTGGGATCATTGAGAAAGGGATTCACACGGCTAAATATGGAGAGTATGACAAAAGCAGCTTTTGACCAGATAAGAGTGAGTCTTTAGGCATAGCTGGATAAAGCAGAACTTGAATTCACAGTATATCTTTTTTGTTACAGTAATTTTGAAAGGATGACGATTGGAATGAACTTAAACCACATCACAGTAAATACGCAGAGCAGTATCCGGATAGAAGGATCCCAGATATTATATTTTGATCCTTTTCAGATTAAGACTCCCGTCAGCGATGCGGACGTAATTTTTATCACTCACGATCATTACGATCATTTTGATCCTTCTTCCATTGAAAGGGTAAAAAAGGAGAATACGCTTCTGGCAGCGCCGGAGTCTATGAAAAGGAAGGTTCTTTCTGAATCGGGCATATCGCTTGACAGATGCATGTTTTATCAGCCTGGCGGAATATATGAGCAGGGGAATCTTTTGATTGAGACGGTTCCCGCGTATAATAAGCTGAAGCCATTCCATCCGAAGGGGAAGAAGTGGCTGGGATATATTGTAAAGATGGATGATGTCCGCTACTATGTATCCGGCGATACAGATGTGAATGAGGACATAAAAAAGGTACGGTGTGATGTAGCCATACTGCCAATCGGAGGTCATTTTACTATGGATAAAAAGCAGGCGGCAGATTATACCGCCCTGCTGAAACCCAAAGCTGTGATCCCGACACATTATGGCAGTATCGTAGGAAATAAGGCTGACGAACAGGATTTTAAAAGGAATCTGGAAGGGCTGGGGAGCAGTATCCAGGTAGAGCTGAAGCTGAACTAAAGTTTTCTGAGTCTCGACGGATTTGCGATCACGATAAGCTTCATGGTCTGACTTAGAGGCTTTTCGGGATCGATATCCGTGCGGACGTTTCCGTCCTGAATGATTGCCACGACGTTTATAGAATATTTTTTCCTTAAATTTAACTCCAAAAGTGATTTTCCGTTCCACTCTGGCCTGACCTCAAATTCGATCATGGAGACGTCTGTCGAGAGATCCATAATATCCACAAAGCCGGAGCTCAAGAGATTTTTGGCGAGTCTGACGCCGGATTCACGTTCTGGGAATACGACCCGGTCCGCACCGACTTTACTTAGAATTTTACAGTCCATTTCTGTAGCGCATTTTGCGATAACGGTTTTAACGCCGATTTCCTTACACAGCATGGTTGCCATCACACTGGCTTCCAAACTGCTTGCCATAGCGATAATTACAACATCGATATTGGCGATGCCGAGTTGTTTAATAACTTCCGGTTCAGTGATATCTGCGCATTTACAGTAGGGAATTTCCGCTATGGCGGCGTTAACGAGCTCTTCATTTAAATCGACGGCAAGAACCTCTGCCCCGTTTCTCACAAGCTCTTCTGCAACAGCCCTTCCATATCTGCCGAGTCCAAATACCGCATAGGATTGATTGATACCCATAAATTTACTTCCTTTCGCAATCTGTTAACCCACGCTTATTTCTTCCGTAGGATTTTTGATAATGTTTTTTGTTTCCTTTTTTGTGTTGAGTGCTATCATGAGAGAAATCGGTCCGACTCTCCCGAGATACATAGTTACGATGATAATAATTTTGCCTAAGGTATTCAATTCGGAGGTCAGGCTTCTTGTCAGACCTACAGTTGCCGCCGCGCTGACAGTTTCGTAGGCAATATCTAGAACATCTGCATCTGTGACAGCAGCCAAAAGCAGGGTCGAAGTGCACAAGATAATAAAAGCCATGCTCACCACTGCAACGGCTTTGCTGACGGCTTGTTTTGAGACTGTCCGGTGGAAAAGCTCCGCTTCAGCCTTGCTATTCATTGTGGCAAATGCGAAGACGATCAGCACAGCGATGGTAACTGTCTTAATACCACCTGCAGTTCCAACTGGCGATCCACCGATAAACATTAACAGCAAAGAGACAAGAGCAGATGCATTGGTCAGATTTTCCTGCGGAATGGTTGCAAAGCCGGCGGTTCTTGTGGTCACTGATTGAAACAGCGAAGCCTGCAGTTTTTCAAACAGGGTAAAGCCGCCTATGGTTAGGGGGTTATTGTACTCAAAAATAAACACGGCTGCTGTTCCTGCAAGGATAAGGATGCCCGTCATAGCGAGGGCGATTTTGCTGTGCAGCGTCAGATTAGAAAAGCATTTTAGCTTTTGCTGTCTATTCTTCTTGAGAACATGCAAGACATCCCACCAGACAATATAACCGATGCCGCCCATAACAATCAGCAGGATGGTTACTATATTAATAAGTGGATTGTTTACATATTCATACAGGCTGCTCTCCGAAATAATGTCCATGCCTGCATTGCAGAAGGCGGATATCGAGTTAAATATGGAAATCCAGATGCCCTTTGCACCAAACTCTGGTACAAAAACTATCATATAGAAAAGTGCGCCCAGGCCTTCCACTAAAAAGGTACCTACAAGAACTTTTCTGATAAATTTAACCATGCCCGACAAGGTGTTTAGGTTAAAAGCGTCCTGAATCAACATCCGGTCTTTGATACCGATTCTGCGGTGCAGACTGATCATCAGTCCCGACATAATGGTGACGACTCCAAGCCCGCCGATCTGTATCAAGAACAGAATTACGATCTGGCCAAAAGCACTCCAGGTAGAGTAAGTCGGCACAGTGACAAGACCTGTTACACAGATGGAGGTGGTTGCTGTAAAGAGCGCGTCTATGTAAGGCATGACTTGTCCGTCTGCGGAACTGAATGGCAGAGCAAGCAGTGCGCTTCCCATTAGAATGGCCAACAAAAAACTGAGCATAATCGTCTGTGTTGTTGTTAAATTCAAGTGAAATCTTTTCTTCATAAATGTTGTCTCCGCAATGATTATGCATGCACAGAAGCAATAAAAGTAAAATATATGTAGAAAGAATTGCGCAACAATTCTTTGGTCGCAGGACGCTGGTCCTACGACGATTATGCCCCACAGAAGCAATAAAAATAAATATATGTAGAAAGAATTGCGAAGCAATTCT
>DLAA01000073.1 GCA_002493835.1 Lachnospiraceae bacterium UBA7060
CCTTGTGGAAAATCTGAATATATCAACCTATTTCGCCGCAATGGGGGCTTCCAATGCTTTCCAGCTCAGAGGACATTTGCCGGAGGATAAGCCGAAATTGTTGGAAACATTTGATAAAATCATTTCCGAAGTCAGCGAAGAAGATCTGAGAAATTACAGAAAAAATCTCCCGCATCTGTAATTCTAAAAATCCGGCAGAGAATATCGTATTCCCTGCCGGAATATTTTAAAAACGGTCCATGTCCTCCTGTGTCGTAAGTGCAGCGTATTTATGCTCATCATTCCTGCTTTCGATATACATATCGTTGATTAATCCTATGGAGAGAAGATCCAGATCCACTATGGACAGCCCCAACTGTACACATCTTAACAGGAACAGCGGCGTTGTCATTTCGCGCTCTGTTGGGCGAAGTTTTTTTAGCTTCAGCATCCGTCTTGACATTCAGCCCCCAAAGTTCAATCAGCTTTGGCAGTACTTGGTAAATGAAAAATGTGTTAAAGCCGTCCAGCCATTCCTCCGGGGTATCTGGTATGGACGGGTCAGCGTGCTTTGCCATAATAAATGCGATATTTTCAAACATCTCCAAGCTGAACAGGTCAAGGCTGCTCTCTTCTTCCTTCTGCCCTCCCACGCTTTTTTCAAGCACCCGAAGGTCCTTATAAATATCCCTCTGGAATTTCAGCCTGTAAATACGGGGAATCGCCGCGCTTGCCTTAAACGCCACCTGCTGCCCGTCTATTTCGATTTTTTTCATAATGCTCATCCTTTTCCATCTCCTTTACGCATTTTCTGTATTTGAAGTTTCCTCCGGCGTTGGGGAGGCATTCGGCTCGTAAACAGATTTATACCAGTTATTGTAAACCGCCTCCGTAGTTGCATCCCCGGTCTTGGCTTTCACATACCCGTTTGCCATCGGCCTTGCTTTTACGGTCAGTGTCTCTGTCTGCACTTCCTTATCTTCCTCATTGGTCTTTGATTCAATGGACGGGCGGGAAGCGGAGCAGTTATACAATACATGGCGGATTTTACGGATATCCCCGTCAAACTCAAACAGTAATGCAAAGCTGCCTGTCTCGCTGTTTGCATTTTCCACAAGCACCTGATTGGCATCCGTTTCTTCCTTCAGGATATCCGTCCTGAAGGATTCCGGTTCCCCTGTCGGGTCCATGCTGATGGAAACCGCACCGGGCATTGCCACAGGCGCGGCAAACGATACTGTCCCGTCCTCCGCTGCCGTAATCGGCGCATAGTGGACATTGCAGATATTGAATCTTACTTTGTTCTTTTTATTGGACACTCCTATACCTCCATCTCATAAAGCACTCCATACAGTTTTTCTGACTCAATCCATACTTCGCTTTTCTCATAAAATATACCGTAACTGTCAAGGACAGCCTCCACCACTTCTTCTAAGCTGACATCTTTTTGGTCAGTATAAAGTTCTATATTTCAGCGCTTCCCCTATGCCCTCCAGCGATAACGGCAGGGAAAGCATAGAAGCCTGAACAGCGGTGCAGCGCCAGCTCTCCGGCTGCAGATCCAGATGGAAAAAACGGTTAATGCAGGTCCACTCAAAGGCAGCATTAAACACCGTCTTGATAACCGAGTCAACTTTCAGGCACTCCATGACCTCCTCCGGCATCTCCTCCCCGGAAGCAAGATCAACCACCGCAATCTCCCCGTCATCAATGCTGTATACAAACAGCAGGATTTCAAACTGCGGGGACGATGCATAACGGTGTACCCCACAGTCCGGCAAGGAAACATCCGAATAGGTTTCAATATCAATCGCCATCAGTTCAGCCATTCATACGACCTCCCCGACTTGATTTTGCCGACCATCTTCCTTGAAATCCCCATTTTCTCCGCAATTTCATATGGGTGGACGCTGCCAGCAAGCATCCTTTTGATCTGAAGAACCTCGTCATATTTCAGTTCCAGCACCTTCATCGGGAGCCGCCGTACAGAACCGCCCCGGCACTTCACATAGCGCGGCATACAGCGGATTCTGTCTTGGTCGCTGATCTGGTATCTTCCTTCCATTCCTTCTATGTCTTTCCACCGTTCCAATCCCCAAACCTCCTTTATGTATAGGGCGGCGTTCCTGCCGCCCATCTCGTTTCTTTTATGAGAGGAAATCATCCTGTCTACTATGACGCGCCAGCGCCGACACAATCCAGCGAGGATTTGGCTGGGTTCCTGGAATACTTCAACAACCCGAACAACAAAAAGAAGTACCAGCTTTTTAATAATATGGAAAAGAAACTGCTGTATTACTTTGAGCAGATATCAGAAGATAACAAGAAAGAAATCATAGCGTTTACGAAAATCAAAGCACATAAGAACCGATAGCAGCCAAAGTATGGCAAGACCGTACTCTGGCTGTCCTTGTCTTAAAGCCATATATAGGGGACGGCTGAGTATGTATCTATTTCTTTTCTGATAGGGAAAAGGCTGGGTGCGCCCAGAAAATTTCACAAGATTTTTACCCTATACTGGCGGCTCCTGCTTCCTCTTAGCCCGCAGCAGCGTACTCTTGCTGATGCCCGTCATCTCCACAACCTCTTTATATGAGTAGTTCCCCAGCAGCTCCATAGCATATTTGAGCTGCGCCTTTCCATACTTCGGCGGTCTGCCCTCCTGAAAACCTGGGTTCTGACGCGCTATCGCTTTCCCCTCGCCTGTGCGCTCCACAATCATATCCCGCTCAAATTCCGCAAACGCCAGCATGACATTCCGAACCAGCTTCCCTGTAGGGGTATTGTCCATCATGCCCATGTTCAGCACATGGACTGTGATTCCCTTATCAAGCAATGACTGTATCAGTTCAATGCCCTGTGTGGCACTCCTGGCAATCCTGTCCAGCTTCGTGACCTTCAAGATATCGCCCGGCTGCATGACCGCCAGCAGCTTATCCAGTTCTGGACGGCGTGATTTTGTCCCTGTAAAGGCATCCGCATAGACCTCCGCTGCCCCTGCTGCCCTTAGCGCGTTCTCCTGCGCTTCCAGGCTGTTGCCATCCTTTGCCTGTCCCTTGGTGCTTACCCTTGCGTAACCGTAAATCTTAATGTATTTCTCCTTCCATCATTTAGTTAGGGGCATCAAAAAAAGAAAGTCATTACAACCTTCTCCCGATGATACCCATGATTTTGTTTTGTTTCTTTTGAATATAAGATATGACACCTCTAAAAGCTCTACAAAACCGCATGGCAGCAGTCGGTGTCATAACTTTTAAGTTTTGATTCCGTAACTGTGTTTCCTATAAAAGAAAAACACCCTATCAGAGCATATCGTCCTGATGGGGTATCTGTCCGTCTGTACACAATATCCTAAATCATATTAAAATGCCTGAACGCATCCATGATAGCTGCTTCTTTCTCAGGCGGGCATTTCGGCACCTTTGCATCCTCGCTCTTGGGCAGATTATAATTGTCCCTCTTGTCAAGCCCGCACTTGTCTTTTATCTGCGCAATGTAAAGATTGGATACGTTCAGACCATGCTTTTCCTTCACATACGCCTTAATCTTCCCATAGGTAGCCTTTTCCTCTGGTGTGTAATTACTCTCTGCACCAGGCTCCATTGTTACCTCAATCTTTGGTGTATCTTTTTTGAGGGATAATTGGACTACCGTTTCCACATGCTCTGTAAAAGGGAACATATCTACCGGTGTTGCCTCCTGCATCCGATAACTGCTTTTTTGCATCAAATATTTTATATCCCTTGTCAAAGTCTCGGGCTCACAGGAGATGTAAACAATTCTTTCAGGTTCGATTCGAATCAGCGCGTCCAGAAACTGCTCCGTACTGCCGCTCCTCGGCGGATCCATAAAAACTACATCCACCTTGTCTTTCGCGTCCGCCATCTGAGTCAAGAACCTGCCTGCATCATTTTGATAAAAATCCACATTATTAATCTGGTTGATTCTGGCATTGGCAACAGCATCCCGTACCGCATCTTTATTCAACTCTACACCAATAACCTTACCCGCCTGTCCAGCCACAGTCAGGGCAATCGTACCGATCCCACAGTAAGCATCCACTACTGTTTCTTTCCCTTTAAGATGAGCATACTCAACTGCCTTTCGGTAAAGAGTCTCTGTCTGTACAGAGTTAACTTGATAGAAAGATTTAGCCGAGATCTTAAACCGTCTTCCACAAAGCTCATCCTCAATATAACCTTTTCCGTAGATAATCTGCTCTTTCTCACCCAATACCACGCTGGTTTTCTTATTGTTCACGTTGATCAGAATTGTGGTGATTTCAGGATATAATTTACATAATGCATTTACAAAATTTTTCTTAGAAGGTAAAATCGGTGATGCGAGCACAAGCACTACCATAATTTCACCTGTCACATGTCCTAC
Organism: Lachnospiraceae bacterium UBA7060; assembly: GCA_002493835.1. GTDB lineage: Bacteria > Bacillota > Clostridia > Lachnospirales > Lachnospiraceae > UBA3282. The sequence goes on from DLAA01000073.1 coordinate 4,366, forward strand.
ACGGACAAGCACATGCCGCAACAGTCCATAACCGGTATCTTCATTATAGGCCTTGATCTTAAAGGATTTCGCAAGATCCTTAATGGACAAAATAATCTCCCCCGCCTTTTCATTCTCCAAAAGACAATTTTTCACTGGCACCACCCTGTGGCTCTTCTCCTGATAAATTCCGGCGACAATGCCTTTTCCCTTTTGAAAATCAAATACCGCATGTACCTTATTGCGGTAATGGGCAGGTTCCTCCATGCCAATAATCGGCATCACCCTGCCAAATTCCTTTAAAAGCTGCTCTATCTGTCTCTGTTTTCTTTGCAGCTGCTCTTTATAAGGCACATGGGTAAACCGACAACCACCACAATTTTTTGCCACTGGACAAATTTCTATTCTCTGCCCCTCCTGTTTTCTCCCAACATGCCCGTATCTACTTTTCGTCTCCATATATCCCTTGTATGATGTTTGTAGAAGCAAAAACACCATAACTTCCTTTCTTAATATCGTGGTTCAATACAACTCAGATACTGTGGACTTTTGATTATTACCCTGTAGCTTGACTACTCGACTGGAATGTATTGCCGCTGCCTTTATCTGAATTGTTTATCTGCTGGATGAGCCGGAGCATATGTTCCTGAGTTCTTATTTCAATCAAGTCTACGATGATAATCGTCTGTGGATATCACGGTATCAGACTTTATGAAAGGGAGGTCCAACCTCATGATCTACGTAGGCATCGACATTGCCAAACTTAACCATTTTGCATCAGCCATATCTTCTGATGGCACTGAACTCATGAAGCCGTTCAAATTTATGAATGACGGTGATGGCTTCCAATTGCTGGATTCCCGTCCCACTGCACTTTCTTATGAAGACGACAGCATCATCATCGGTCTTGAATCGACGGCACACGACGACGACAACCTTGTAAGATACCTTGTTGCCTGCAACTACAACGTGTGTGTTGAACCCCATCAAAACCTCGGTCATGCGTAAAGATAACATCCGCAAGACCAAGACTGACAAAGCCGACACATTCATCATTGCCAAAACACTCATGATGCAGGATTCCTACAGGTTTGTCTCTTTTTATGACCTTGACCTGATAGATCTCAAACAGCTCAGCCGGTTCCACCAGAAGACCATCAAGCAGCGGACACGCTTAAAGATCCAGCTGACTTCCTATGTTGACCAGTTCTTCCCGGAACTACAGTATTTCTTCAAGTCCGGCCTGCATCAGAAAACTGTCTATGCTCTTTTGAAAGAGGCTCCCTCACCTCAGGGCATCGCTTCCATGCACATGACCCATCTTTCCAGCCTGCTTGTGAAATCCTCCCACGGGCACTTCACCAAAGAACAGGCGAATGAATTAAGGGTTACCGCACAGAAGTCTGTCGGTGCATCTGACAGCTCATTATCTATTCAGCTAACTCACACCATTGCACAGATTGAGTTACTGGATAGTCAGTTAAACAGTGTCGAGGCTGAAATGACAGAAATCATGAAATTCAATGCTTCTGTTATCATGGCCATTCCGGGTATCGGTTTCATCAACGGCGGAATGATCCTTGGTGAGATCGACGATATCCGCCATTT
>DLAA01000071.1 GCA_002493835.1 Lachnospiraceae bacterium UBA7060
GTCGCGTTAGCGACTTGGTACAATGTTCGCGGTGGCGCTTGCTAAGCACGGACCGAAGCGGAGCGTAGAAAGCCCGTGAGCGAGATGAAGCGGAAGCGGAAGCGAGCGGCACAGCGGAGAAAAGCGGAAGCGGGAGCAATATAGAGCAAAAAAGAGGGATGAAACAGTTGCGTAGGAAAATGCAGAAGAAAATCTGGAAAAATGCCCTGCCGGCCCTGCTGGCGGCAATGATGTGGATAGAGGGGACACTGGGGAATGTTTACGCTGTGGAAGCAGATTCCCAGAGTTTGCCTGTGGTGAGTGATATACAAAACAAAGAGGACGCAGATACAGAGTCGGCCGCGGAGGAAGCTTTGGCCCCCGAGGACCAGGAAACGATGAAAGAGGGAAATGCGGCCCTCGGGGATCAGGAAACGATGGAGGAGAGAAATGCGGCCCCCGGGGATCAGAAAACGATAGAGGAGGGAAATGCGGCCCCCGGGGACCAGGAAACGGCGGGAGAGGGAAATGCGGCTCTCGAGGACCAGGAAATGGCGGAAGAGGGAAATGTACCTCCTGATGATCAGGAAACAGTGGAAGAGGAGCGTGCTGCTGAGACTGTGTCAGAAAATGCGGCAGAACCGGAAAAAGATCCTTTGGAAAGTCAGGATTTTGGGGAGGAATGTGCTCTGGGGGAGGCGCCGGTTTCTGCGGAAGCTGTGAATGGGAGAGGAAACGCTTCTTTCAATCAACTCTACAGTGCAGCGAGAAGTGGGAGCATTTCGCGGCAAACGCCCAGTGTGTCGCAGATCATTGATCGCTACCAGGCTTCTCCTTGGAGTTTGAGTGTGGCAAACAGCTACAGTGAAAATCCTTCTACGAAAAATCCATACAGAGCGGGGCATTTGTCGGATGGAAGTCTGGAAAATGCGCTGAACCTTCTAAATTTTATCCGCTATGTGGCAGGGATTCCCGCTGATGTGACATTGGACGAGGAGTATGCAAAAAAAGCCCAGGCGGGCACATTGTTAAATTGTGTCAATGGGGTATTGACGCATGACCCTGCCTGGCCGAACGGGTTCCCGAATGATCTTTATCAAGCAGGAAAATCAGGATGTTCCAGCAGTAATATTGCGTCAGGGTATGGGAATCTTGCGAAAAGCCTTTTGAACGGATGGATGTACGATGGGGATTCTTCGAATATTGACCGGATGGGTCATCGCAGATGGATTCTAAATCCAGCTATGGAGAAGACCGGTTTTGGCGCCGTGGGAGCATATTCAGCGATGTACGTGTTTGATGCAGGCGGCAGCACTGTCACCGATTTTGTGGCTTGGCCCGCCCAGAATATGCCCATCGAGCTTATGAACGGTTCTGGGACCCCTTGGACAGTGAGCTTGGGCAGCGACTATAGGGCTGCAGATATGCAGAAGGTATCTGTCACACTCCGGGATGTTTCAAGCAGAAAAACTTGGACATTTTCAGGGACGAATGCAAACGGGCTGTTCAAAGTGAATACGGATTACTACGGGATGCCGAATTGTATCATCTTTCGTCCAAACAGCGTAAGCTATAATAAGGATTCCCGGTTCCAGGTGACTATAAACGGGCTTACCAATCAGGAGGGAAAGGGCGTCTCGCTGAGCTACCATGTGGATTTCTTTTCTCTGAATGATAGGCCGACAGAGGTCACAGAGGTCACTTTAAATAAGACAAATGTCCATCTGGTGTTGGGGGATGAAGAGGAGAAGGGGAGAGCGAGTCTGCTGCCTGCAGTGAAACCGGGCAATGCGTCGGATAAGACCTTGACTTGGAAGAGTGGGAACGAGGCGGTGGCCAGAGTAGATGCACAGGGAAACGTGGAAGCCGTGGGTGTGGGAGTGACAGAGATTTCTGCCACAGCCGCAAACGGTGTGCAGGCGGTGTGTATCGTCAAAGTATCTGCCTATTCCTTGTCAGGGAATGACTTGTCATTTGACGAGGAATCGAACATGGGCTGCCTTTCTTTTGACCTTACAACGGATAAAGCGGCAAAGAAGCTTGAGGTTATGGATAGTCAGGAGCCGGCCGCAGATAAAATTAAGTGGATCAGTGAAAATGAGAATGTAGCCACAGTGTCGGATGGAACGGTGACGCCGGTGGGCGTTGGTGAGACTGTTGTTTGGGCTGATGTGGAGGATGGCCTCCAGCTTCTTATGTGCGGGGTGAAGGTGGAGAACTTTTGTTTGCCGACTCTGAAACTGCGGGAGGATAATGTCACCCTGAATATAAGGAGGAATGCAGAAGGAAGTTTTGTGGGAGATACCACACAGCTAAAGGTGTATTTGACGCCAGCGGATGGCAAATGGAAGAAAATAAGATGGGAATCCGACAATATGGCGGTGGCGGCGCTTGTCACGGATGGTACGGAAACAGCGGCCAAGATGTTGGGGGATACAACTGTTTTTGCGAAAGCAGCAGGGGAGGGTGCGGCGAAAATTACGGCTGTGCTTGTGGATGAAAACGGAGCGGATGTGGTAATAGATGGAAAGAGAGCGGAGGCTTCCTGCACAGTGACAGTGCGCAAGGAGGCAGAGCTGAAAAGGGATGAGATTCCCGTGGCTGTTGCTCTGACCAATATACACGTTACCTTGCATGACGTTGCGCTTCCCACAGGTTGGAGCTGGAAGTATCCGGATACCGTTCTGACACAGTTCGCGGGACAGAAGTCAAAGAAATTTGCAGCAGTATATTTGCCGGAAGGTGCGGATAATCGTACCATGTCCGTGGAGACGCTTCTAGAAGTCTGTTTTCTGCATGTGGAAAGTATTTCCGTGGAACTGCGGACAGAGAATGGAGAGCTGCACACAGGTTCTACACTCATGGCAGGACAAAAATATAGATGTTATGTAAACTATTCATTTGAGGATATTCTGGATCAGTATGAGAGTAACGCGTATTATAAAGATAACGCTTATTTTCAAGAACAGAAGGAAAAGCTGCTGAGAGAACTGGGAGACAGCATTACGTGGAGCAGCAGCAAAGACGGGGTTATCTCTGTAGAATCGACAGGCAACGGGGCTGGAATGACGGCGCAGGGCGTCGGCAGTGTAACTGTGAAGGGAAGTCTGGAACTGGGCAAAAAAAACTTTAGCGACAGTCTTAAGATTACGGTGACAGAGCCGGCGGGTGCTCTGGTGGTGAAGGATGTGGAGAAATTCCGCCCTGCGGGCACAGATGAAGTCTATGTGGGTGAGCTTTCGCTCTTTCCGCAGGAGAAGGCCAATCAAGTAAACAGTAAGATCACATTGACTCTGCAGGGAGCAGATAAAGTGACGGCAAAGAGCAATAATGCTGCAGTGGCGGCAGTGAAGAGTCAGGCGGCGGAGGGGAACGGTTTTGTGGTTTCGCTGATTGTCAAAGCGGCGGGCACAGCGCAGATTACGCTGACAGGAAACGATGCGGCGAGGACTTCCCGGATCATTACATTGATTGTGACAGATGCGGAGCCGGGCTTAAGCGACGAGAGCGTTACAGTGAATACCATTCGGAACACGGATACCGTGTTTTATATCTATCCGGCACAGGCACCTACGGCGGAAGGGTGGAAAAATTATGAAGTGACGAAGGCTGTCATGGCCGCCGATGAGAAGAGCGCAAATTTTTATCTGACGTGGGCGAAGGAGGAGCCGGAGGTATGTAAGATCCGGGCAAAGAGTGGTACAAAGGCTGGCACTTACAAGACAAAGATCCGGGTCACTGTGTCTGTCAGTGAATCTGAGGAGCGGTGCTACGAGCTTCCGCTCACTGTAAAGGTGGTGTCAAAGCAGCCTGCTTTTAAAGTGAGGCAGGTCAATAAACTGAATCTTTTCTATAAAGATACAAAAAGCCAGCTGCAGATTGACACGGACGGACAGGTGGAGAATGTGGTTCTCACTGGCTGCGCGGATTATGTTGTGGAAGAGAAGGATGGGGCATACTATGTGAAGGCGAAGAATGGTGCTGCTTTGAACAGCGTCAGGAAGGGAAGCTTGCGGATCTCTTTTGCGGATTATCCGGGGACGTACACAGTGGACTTTACCGTAGGAGTGGAGAAAAAGGTGCCGAAGTTTTCCTTGGAAACGGACAGGGTGACTTTTTATCCTAAGGCGGGCATAAACAGCGTGAGAGTCGGTTTCAAAAATACTGCGGCGGCTTTGGTAAATTCACTGGAAAAGGTGGAGCTTGTCACGGGGGCCAAGGGAAATTATACGGTAAAGCCGGATAATGTGAAGAGTCCGGGCGACGCTGCAAGAGGGCTTATTCTGAGTGGGGAAAATATGAATCAGGCGGAAAGCTTCAAAGCGACTATCCGTCTGCAGGATAAAACTTGGACAGAGGGGATCACTCTTTCCTGTGATGTAAAGGTAAGCTATGATGAGCCGTCCATCGCTTTGAGCACAAAAACCATGCAGCTTAATGCGAATGCCGCTTACAAGGGGTATGACGCCGCCACTACGACAGTCAGGTGGAAGGATGGCGGGGATATTCTGCCCGACACAAAGGCGCGGGTAAGCGTCTACTGCGATGCTAAGGATGCAAAGGCGAAAACGCTGGTGCTAAGCAGTCAGGTAGTTTTTTCCGTTATGAGAGAAAAAGCAGCGGTGAAAGTGGCTGTACGGCTCAACAATAAGGATGTGAATGCAGGTTCCTACAAATTTATTGTCCAGGTATCCCAAGACGGTCGAATCTGGAAAACCCCGCTGACTTTGAAAGTGGTGAATACAGCTCCGGACAAAGCGGTGAAAATAAGTGTCAAGGGCAGTATTGACGTGCTAAACCGGGAAGGCAGCTTTATCACGCTGACTCCATCGTTAATGGCTGTCAACGGAGAATTTGTCATACCAAAGAATGTGACAGACCCGCAGGATCCGGAATACAGAAAAGTGGAGCTGACAGGTCGTGATGGGCATCTTTTCACGGCACGGTGGGATGAGACCGGGACGAAAATCGAACTTCGAGCGAAGAAGAATTCGGATGGGAATGAAATCTCGCTTGTCACAAAATATCAGTATACTGTCATTCCCGTGTTGATTTTGAAAAATGCGAGCGGTGAAATTGAACAGTTTGAGGCGCCGGCAGTGAGTTTTAAGGTAAAACAGGGCAGCGTAAAGGTCACAGTGTCCCCCAAGGCAGCCCGAATGTACAGCGGCGCTTATAACAGTGTGACAGTCAATGTGAAGACAGCTGTAAAGGGAGCGGAGGCGCCTGAAATTGAGAATGTGACTCTTACAGACAACACGAATGCCTTCCGCATTGCAGCTTACGACAGCAGGACGGGAGACGTGACGCTTGCTATGATGAAGACAGGGCAGGCCGCCAAGGGAAAAAGTTATACGTTGAAATTACAGGTTCGATTGACGGATCAGGCGGACAATGTAAAGCCCGCTGCAGTCAGATTTACGGTGAAGGTGAAATAGTGGAAGTGTGAAAGAGTGAAAGAGGAAACTGCTGTAAACAGGAGGTTAATTGCCATATGCAGCTGCTTGCGGGATTACTGATTCCTTTTATAGGGACTACGCTTGGCTCAGCCATGGTCTTTTTTATGAAAAATAGTATGCACAGGGGTGTGGAGAAACTGCTTCTGGGGTTTGCATCAGGGGTTATGATTGCCGCATCAGTGTGGTCTTTGCTGATTCCGGCTATTGATATGGCAAAGGAACAGGGGCAGATCGCCTGGCTGCCTGCTGCAGCTGGTTTCCTTGGCGGTATGGCCTTCCTTTTGGCGTTGGACAGTCTGATTCCTCATCTGCATCTGGAGAGCGCGGAGCCGGAGGGGATGGAAAGCAATTTAAAAAAAACAACTATGCTTGTCCTTGCTGTGACACTGCATAACATCCCAGAGGGAATGTCTGTGGGAGTAACTTTTGCGGGGGCGCTGATCGGGGATGCAGGCATCACTATGGCAGGCGCTTTTGTCTTGGCCGTCGGCATTGCCATTCAGAATTTCCCGGAAGGAGCCATTATCTCCATGCCTCTTCGCAGCGAGGGTGTCTCTAAAGGGCGCGCCTTTCTCTATGGCGCTCTGTCCGGTATCGTGGAACCGATTGGTGCATTTATTACGATTTTGCTTGCGGAGCAGATCGTCTCGGCACTGCCAGTATTTCTGGCTTTCGCGGCGGGAGCTATGATTTATGTGGTGGTGGAAGAGTTGATTCCGGAGTCTCAGGCTGGAACGCACAGCAATATTGGCACGGTGGGCATTGCCATCGGATTTGTGATTATGATGATTCTGGATGTAGCACTTGGTTAGTGAGAAGAAGGACAGTGATTTGTAATGAACGGGAATGATTTGACAACGGGAAGCGTGGGGAAGACGCTTGTGAGGTTTGCGCTTCCGTATCTTTTAGCTTGTTTTATGCAGACTTTTTATGGGATGGCGGATTTGTTCGTGGTGGGCCTCTATAATGGTTCTGAGACGACAACGGCGGTGTCCATCGGCAGTCAGGTAATGCATATGATCACAGTGATCATAGTGGGCTTTGCCATGGGATCCACCGTGCGGATTGGCAGGTATGTGGGAGCGAAGGATGGGCGTGAGGCGGCGAAGACGGTGGGCGCGTCGATTGTGTTTTTTTCGGTGTTTGCGGCACTGCTCACGGCGGGACTTCTGCTCTTTACGAATCTGATCCTCCGCATGATGCTGACGCCCGCTGAGGCGGTGGAACAGACAGGAGTCTATCTGAGGATTTGCTTTGCGGGGGTGCCTTTTATCACCGCTTACAATGTGATCAGCAGCATTTTCCGCGGGGCGGGGGATTCCAGAAGGCCTATGTACTTTGTGGCGGTGGCCTGTGTCATCAATATTGTGCTTGACTTTGTCTTTATCGGCGGTCTGGGGCTGGGTGCGGCGGGTGCAGCTCTTGGTACGGTGTTTGGACAGGCGGTAAGTGTGTTTTTTGCGCTTGGCATGTTGAGAAAGCGTGATCTCGGTTTTCGGATCAGGAGGGAAGATGTCTGGGCGGACGAGGAAGTAATTTCACAGATTCTCAAGGTAGGCGCCCCCATTGCCTGCCAGGATGGGCTGATTCAAGTCGCCTTCATTGTGATCACAGTGATTGCCAACAGCAGGGGGCTGATCGCCTCGGCGGCGGTAGGGATTGTGGAGAAACTCATCGGCTTTATGTTTTTAGTGCCCTCCGCCTTCCTCTCGGCGATCTCCGCCATCACGGCCCAGAATATGGGGGCGGACAAGCCGGAGAGAGCAAGGGCATCCCTGGGGTGCGGGCTTGTCATTACCATGTGCTGGGGAGTATTTTGTGTCCTGTACAATCATTTTTTCCCGGAAACGCTGGTAGGGTTATTTACAAGGGATGCGGCAGTGCTGGCGGCGGGCTGCGCTTATATGCGCTCCTACGTATTTGACACATTCTTTGCGGCGGTGCACTTTTGCTTCAGCGGATATTTTTGCGGAGACCAGAAGGCGGGGATATCCTTTTTACATAATATTACGGCGATTCTGCTCGTGCGTATCCCGGGGGCATATCTGGCCAGTGTTTATTTTCCGGACAGCCTGTATCCGATGGGGTGGGCGGCGCCTCTCGGCTCCCTGCTTTCCGCTCTGATCTGTGTGGGATTTTATGCTGCACTACGATTTAATTTCACGGCGCAGCATCCACAGGGCTAAAAGGTTGGGCAGGGCCATCAGACCGTTGATCAGATCGGTACACTCCCAGACAAGCCGCATGGGGATGATGGCGCCCAGATAGATCATCAGGACATACGCCAGCTTGTAGAGAGGGATACTCCTGTCCCCGCCCAGATATTCCGCTGCCTTTTCACCGAAGTAAGACCATCCGATCAGAGTAGTTACCGCGAAGGCGCACAGGGAAATCGTGAGAAAGGCGTCCCCCACATAGGGCAGATGGGAGAACGCCGCTGCGGTTAGATCTGTCTCCGCTGCACCCACAGTGGAGGCCGGATCATAGAGCATGTTACAGACGACAACAAGGCCGGTCAGCAGGCACATCACCACAGTGTCCCAGAAGACGGCGGTCATGGAAACATAGGCCTGTATTTTGGGATTGTCAGTGTGGGCGGCGGCTGCTGCGATTGCGGAGGTGCCGATGCCCGCTTCGTTGGTGAAAAGTCCCCTGGCAATGCCGTAGCGCAGTGCCCCCTGCAGGCCCGCGCCCGTCACGCCGCCTGCAAGACTTGTGAAGGAGAAGGCATCCTTTAAAATCCAGACGATGGCGGTGAGCAGCTGATGTCTGTAGAGAATCAGCAGAAGCAGACAGCCGGACAGATAGAGAAAACTGATTGCGGGTACGGTGCGTTCACAAAGGTTTCCAATGCTTTTGATGCCGCCAAGAATGACTGCGCCGGTTATGGCGGCAAGGACGATGCCTACCAGGTGGGGAGAAAGGCCAAAGCTTAAGCTGGCCGCACGGGTGACAGAGTTGGCCTGTGTGGTACAGCCCACGCCGAATGCGGCCGCCAAGGTGCAGAGTGCGTAGAATGCCCCAAGACTTTTATTATGTAAACCATTTTTGAGTACATACATAGGGCCGCCCACATAGAGGCCGTCTTTTTTTCGATGGCGGTGGAGGACACTCAGGTAACATTCGCCGTAGGCGGTGGACATGCCGAGAATTCCGGTGATCCAGCACCAGAAGATGGCGCCTGGGCCTCCGAGAGCCACAGCGGTAGATACGCCGATGATATTTCCCGTGCCTAGAGTAGCCGCCAGTGTTGTGGAGAGGGCCGAAAAGGGAGACAGATTCCCGCTGTCCGTCTCGCTGGAGAACAGAGACAGACGAATTGCCCGGAAGAGGTTTTTCTGAGGGAAGCGAAGCCTGCAGGTGAAATAAATATGAGTGCCCAAAAGCAGGAGGATCAGGGGGAAACCCCATAAAAAGTCATTGATTTGTTCTAAGATTGTCATAGAAAACACGTCCCGGTTCTGTTTAGCATATCCTATGTGAAATGTGGGGAAAAAAGAACCGATGGAGCTGCGGAGAAAATAGAAGGGGGAAGAGGAAATGAATGAGGTGGAAAAGACGAAAGCCTATGCCTGGGCGAAGGCCCTCTGCCATTATGCAGGGGAGGATGAAAAGTTCCTGGAGACATTTTTTGAGCGATTGCTAGTCTCGGAGGGGGTGTCACGGGAGTTTTTGTATTATTTGGAGCATCAGGATTTTTTATGTGCCTATCAGGTGGAGGGATATACGCTGATTGACATTATGGTATGGCAGATGGATCATTTTAAGGCGCAGCTTGACAGAGACAGGCGGGATATGAAGAGCAACGGAGACAAGATGCTCCTTCATGCTTTTCATACCATGCTTTTGATGGAAGAAAATCCGGAATATTATGTAAACTTAATGCAGAGCGAGACAGGGACAGATTATCCGGGAAAATATAATTGAGAGGAATCAGATGACAAAAGAGGATATCAGAATCAAACATATTATTGTACATATTCTAGACCCTGCCATCGGTATGCCGGTTCTCTCCGATACAGAGTTGGAGTTCGGTTCGGAGGTGGCGGAGTTTGTGCGGGAGCATATCGGAAAAATCTGCGTGGGTGACGATGCGAAAGACTGCCGGTTTTATGAGAAGGAGTCGGAGGTGTATCAGCTGCTTGCGGGGTATGAGGATGAACATTTTATTGAAGTAAGCCAGGAGATTGCCGGTCTTTTGTATGAGATTATGAGTGGGAATATAGACATCCCTCCGGCTGACCTGATGGTGGTGCGGTTTCGGGAGGGGGAGGAGGAGTATCTGGCTCTTCTGAAAATGAATTATAAGACGCTATATACCCACAGGACGATGCCCATCCCGGAGGGAGAGGGGAACAGCAACGAGCTGGTCCGGCACAAGTCCATTCTGCCGCCACAGACCCAGCGGCTCACGGAAGCGGCGGTGATCTGCCTTTCAGATTTCTCTTTGCAAGTGGTGGAGAAGAAATACGAGGTGAACGGGGAGAAGACGGATTATTTTTCGTTCCTTTTTTTGAAGTGCAGTGCCCATCTCTCGCACAAGTCTAAGCTGTCCATCGTGGGACGCGCAGTGGAGAGTGTGCAGAAGGAGGGTTTCGCTGAGAGTGAGCGGCCCCTTCGGCAGATGAGGGCAAAGAGCATCATGCAGGAGGAGATGGAGGAGAAAGGCGGCTTTGTGGTGGAGGAGCTCGCGGAGAAAATTTTTGAAGGGGAACCGGAATTGCGGACGGCCTTTCAGGATAAAATGGAAAAGTATAACATGGTAAAAGAGACCATCGAGCCGAAAAGTGAGAACACGACGCGTAAGTATCAGAGCCAGCATCTTTTTACGGACACAGGCATAGAGATTAAAATCCCCATGGAACAGTACAAGAATCCTAAGTGCGTGGAATTTATCACGAATCCTGACGGGACGGTGAGTGTGCTCATTAAGAATATCGAGCATCTTGAGGCGAAAATCTGATGCCGGAAGGCCGTCGGGAAGAACTGGCGGATTCGGACAATGGCAGAAAGGCTTATAATGGGAACCATTTTGGATTATCTGAGAGAATATGGCGGTTATAATTTGTCGGAGAAACCTTTCAGCGATGTGGATAGTCTGGTGATCAGCCAGCTGTCTTATCTGAAATTTGACGGTATTGTGCCGGGACCGTTTGAGGGACAGATGCCTGTGAGTCTGCAGGAGATCGCTGCCCATAAGGATTATGATCATCTCTATGCGGATGAGCGTTATCGTAAAGATAATACGGCGCTCTTTTTGGGCGTTGTAAACAGCATACGCTTTGGCAGTATGAAATTGTGGAATTATGTAAACCATATAGAGCCGGAGGAGGAAAGTCAGTTTTCCGCTGTTGTGTGCGGGCTTTCGGAAGGGGTAACCTATGTGGTTTTTCGGGGGACTGATGAAAATATTGTAGGATGGAAGGAGGACCTGAATCTGGCCTTTTCGGAACCGGTGCCCGGACAGAGGAGAAGCGTGGTTTATCTGGAGCAGGCAGCCAAAACCATAGAGGGAGAGTTTTACGTGGGCGGCCATTCCAAGGGAGGAAATCTGGCTGTGTATTCGGCCATGCATTGTGAACCTGAAGTGCGGGACAGGATTGCCCGCATATACGATCACGATGGCCCGGGATTCCGTCCGGAAGTCAGGAGGCAGGGCGCTTATGCGGAAATAGAGAGCCGGATACACAAGACAGTTCCCCGTTCTTCTCTGGTAGGGATGCTTCTGTATACAGACGGCGCTTATCAGGTGGTGGAGAGCAAGACCATAGGACTGGCCCAGCACAATCCGTACACATGGCTGATTAAAGATGATTCCTTCCGCATTGTGGAACAGATCCGTCCAGGACGGAAATTTATGGATCAAGCGCTCAATGAGTGGATTTTGTCGCTGGATCAGGAGCAGATGCATACCTTTGTAGACACTTTATATCATATTGTGCAGGCCTCTGAGACAGACAATCTCATCGATTTCACGGCAAACTGGTTCCAGAGTCTGCAGAAAATTGGCAGAGCCGTCGGTGAAGTGGATGGGGAGACGGCGGAAGTGCTTTTTCGAATTATGAGGGCTCTCTTTGAAGTGATTTCGCTCCATGCAAAAGAGGAGGTGAAAAGCAGGAGAGAAATGCAGAGGGAAAAGTTCGAGGAAGGCATGATGCAGCTGGAGCATCATTGGAGGCCGCTTGGGAAAGACAAAAAATAGCGGAAAAGTGATTCTCCTGCGTTTTTTGGGAGTCGTTCGGGATGCCACTGAACGCCCATGATAGGAAGAAATCTGTGGACCAGTCCCTCAATGATATTATCGCCGGACCGGCAGACAGCGATAAGATCCTGACCCAGGCGGTTTACGGTTTGATGATGGGCCGAATTCACCTTGACACTGTTCCCGTAGAGCTGGTAAAAGAAATCCCGCCGGCCAAGGTCACAGTGGAAGACATAGTGAAACTGGTCAAGTCCGATCCACTTGTGGTTTTCTGCTGTATTGATATGCTGCGTAATATCGCCTTTAAAATGAACATTGATCAGTTGAAGTCCCTTGCAGATGCCGAGCACGGGCTTTTTTTCTGCCACAAATCGGGATAAAGTTTCAAGCTGTAAAATGTCAAGCTCCGTGTCTATATGGAGGGAGCCGTGATCTGTCTGACCGAAAAAAGCGGGAGTGATATCGCCGCCGCCGGGGAGAAGCAGGTGGGTCGCGAGCTGGGCCTCCTCAGGGATCAAAGTGGTGTGATAGGGGATTGCCAGTCTATGCAGGGCATTTTCATAGTTTTGAGTATCTTCACTGCGGCCCAGGATGGCTACAAGAGGGAAAGTGGACATGGCAGACTCCTTTAGAGTTGGGGTGCGTTACTATATCTTATGCGTCTGATGGCGTGGCGTTCAGCATGCGTTCATCTGCTGAAAAATAATGGTTGCTTTATTTGGAGAAATCCAATATAATTTTAGATACAATTAAAATAATTTATTAATTTAAAAAATGGACGCGTGCAATCGACTGCACAGCGCTTCGGAATGGGGGAAAAATGAGCGAAATACTTTACAACAAACCATGGATATTACAGCGTGCTGATCCGTATGTATATCGGCATACAGACGGCAGTTATTACTTTACGGCTTCTGTCCCGGCTTACGACGGGATCATATTGCGCAAGGCGGATACGCTTGCGGGACTGGTTGATGCTCCTGAGGTAGAGATCTGGCATAAACATGAGTCGGGAATTATGAGCTGTCATATCTGGGCACCGGAGCTTTACTATATCGACGGCGCGTGGTATATCTACTATGCGGGCGGAGACAAGGATGCTGTCTGGGAGATCAGACCCTATGTGCTGGAGTGTAAGGATGCAGATCCCATGACAGGCACATGGACAGAAAAGGGCAAGATGGGAAGAGCCGATGATGACGACTTTTCTTTTGAGGCGTTTTCTCTGGATGGTACCGTTTTTGAGAATAGAGGGAAATGGTATTATATATGGGCTGAAAAGGTGGGTGTTGGGAAACAGATATCCAATCTCTATATCGCGGAAATGGAGACGCCATACAAATTGAAGACGGTACAAGTTCTCCTCACAACTCCTGATTATGACTGGGAACGGGTAGGCTTCTGGGTCAACGAGGGGCCGGCTGTCCTGAAACGGAATGGCAAGATCTTTATGACCTATTCGGCTTCAGAGACGGGTGTGGATTATTGTATGGGAATGCTTACGGCAGATGAAGACTCCGATCTGTTAGATCCCCTGTCATGGAAAAAGGAACGATACCCCGTGCTGCAGTCAGATGCTTCTTTAGAGGTTTACGGCCCGGGACACAACAGCTTTACTGTGGATGAGGAAGGCAATGACATCATGGTGTATCATGCCCGGACAGAAGTTGAAATTGTGGGAAATCCACTCTATAATCCGAACCGTCATGCGATGCTGATGAAGTTTGGCTGGGAGAAGGGAAGACCGATATTTAAGTTTACATAATGCAAGGAGGAAACAGGAGGAAGTATGGCAAAATTATTTATCAATGAGAGGAACAAAAAAGGGCATATAAACCCTGAGGTCTACGGACATTTTTCGGAGCATTTGGGCAGGTGTATTTACGAGGGTATTTATGTGGGAGAAAACTCTGAAATTCCCAATGTGAATGGTATGCGTAAGGATGTGGTGGACGCCTTGAAAGAGATGCAGGTTCCGGTGCTTCGCTGGCCGGGCGGCTGTTTTGCGGATGAGTATCACTGGAAAGACGGCATCGGGCCCAAGGAAAATCGAAAGAAGATGGTCAATACACACTGGGGCGGTGTGGTGGAGGACAACAGTTTCGGTACGCACGAGTTTTTTGAGCTCTGTGAACAGCTGGGCTGTAAGACTTATGTGAACGGAAATGTAGGCAGCGGCACTGTGCAGGAGATGAGTGAGTGGGTAGAGTATATCACTTTTGACGGGGTTTCTCCCATGGCTGATCTGCGCAGGAAAAACGGACACGAAAAGCCTTGGACCATCGATTATTTCGGTGTGGGAAATGAGAATTGGGGCTGCGGCGGCAACATGACGCCGGAGTACTATGGAAATCTGTACAGAAGATATCAGACCTATGTGCGTCATTACAATCACGCGGCACCTATCAAAAAGATCTGCGGCGGTCCCAACGTGGCGGATTACTTCTGGACGGAGGGCGTGTTAAAGACCTGCTTTGCACCGCCGCAGCCGGAACCGGGCGCACCGGGCGTTGTACCGGGACATATGGACGGACTTTCTCTGCACTATTACGTGCATCCGGGCGGATGGCAGAATAAGGGCAGTGCGACAGAGTTTGACGAGTCTGTATGGTATACGACCATGGCAAAAGCAGTTTACATAAAAGAGCTTATAGAGCGTCACGGTGCCATTATGGATCGGTATGATCCGGACAAGCGCATCGGTATGATCGTGGATGAGTGGGGCTGCTGGTTTGACGTGGAGCCGGGCACCAATCCAGGGTTTTTGTATCAGCAGAATACTATGCGCGATGCGCTGGTGGCAGGTGTTTCTCTGAATATCTTCAACAAACACTGTGACCGTGTGCAGATGGCCTGTATCGCGCAGATGGTCAATGTG
>DLAA01000172.1 GCA_002493835.1 Lachnospiraceae bacterium UBA7060
CCTTTCGGTGTCGATAAGTCGCAAAAAATTAACTGTGTGGACTTCTGTTCCTTTGTCTGCTCCCATATCTCAAATGCCTTTCCGACACAGGTTGCCGCTTTGGAAGTTTCATTGTCCGGCAGCATATCATTGATAAGACGCTGATCCAGAGCCAGCTTCCTGCCGTCATTCGTGATTTTCAGCATATTATCCTGATACGGCTCCACAAGCCTGTTTCTCACCTTTTCGGCTCTGTCTGCAAGCGATGAAACCATATCCTGCTGGTACTCACTCGGCTTTAACACCACGTTTTCATACTCCGCCTCCGGCACAGGCAGCTTTAACATATCCGGTGTCTGAATGTCGGCGCTCTCCTTAAAAAGCGCAATCAGTTCCGGCAGGTTGAAAAACTTCGCAAACCTTGTCTTTGCCCTATATCCGGTTCCCTCCGGAGCTAATTCAATCGCTGTCTGTGTTTCCCCGAACGATGCCGCCCAACTGTCAAAATGCCCCAATCCCAGACGCTGTAAGGTATTGTACTGGAGATAGCACATATTCGTATATAATTCCGTCATGCTGTTGCTGATCGGCGTACCCGTTGCGAATGTGATACCCTTCCCGCCTGTCAGCTCAGAGAAATATTGTCAAGTGTATTTGTAAACTTTCCCATAACTTGTGTAACCGTTGTTATATGATTGCTCTGCTGTCGTTCAGCACAGCGTCTACTTCTTTAATATAAATCAATATGTGTTCTGTGTAAGAGTACGAAATAAAAAGCAAAACAGTTATGAACCGAATTTCAACCTACACCTTTTGATTCTAAAAGTCATATTTTCCTTATTTTTACCTATCAGCCCTATTGCCCTACGATATTAAGCAATCTTTCTGTAATATCTGCCATATTGGCTGATATCTGCTTACTGCTTTCTGAGATTTCCGCATTGGCATTTACAACACTTGTAATCTTTTCAAGTTCTGCCACAGCCTGACCTACAACTGCTACATTTTTCCGAACCATTTCCGCAATCTCTTCCACTCCCGTATTGGCACGCTCTATTTCCTGTACCACACTTCCAAATGCTGCTGCAGTATCTTTTGTTAATTTTAGACCCTCATTGATTGCGTTGATTGAATTCGTGATCATCTCATTCGTTTCTCTTGCTGCCTGAGAACTTCTTGTAGCAAGATTGCCGACTTCTGTTGCTACCACAGCAAAGCCTTGCCCTGATTCACCAGCTCTCGCCGCTTCAATAGAAGCATTCAGTGCCAATAAATTAGTCTGACTGGCTATATCCGCAATCTCTACAATGATTTTTTCAATCTCCCTGGACAGACTGCTGATATTCGCAATAGCCTCCTGTAATATATCCATTTGCTTTTGCGTATTAAAAATGGTTGCCACTGCTTCTTTTGTCGTCTTTGTTACCTCAACAGAGGCATCGGCACTGCTTTTAAGCTCTACTACCAATGTTTCCATTACCTGCTCTAAGTCTCCTACCGATTGTTTCTGCTGTTCTGTACCACGGAAAATATCGTCTGCACTGGATAAGGTCTGCTGGGATACCGTTCCCAATTCACCACATACATTCTTAATTTTTTCAACAATGGAAACCGTATTCTCCATATCCGCTTTTTGCTGAACTAACAGCATTTCATTATCATTCATACTATTGCGGATACCTTCTACCATTGTATTAATATCTCTGGATAATTGTGCAAATTCCGGATTACTTTCCTCCTCTACGACTATTTCAAAATCACCGGCTGCTATTTTTTTCATAGAAACCGCCAGATTATTGATTCCCGTCACAATTTCTTTATCTACGTATCTATTGATTACTGTAAGCAGCACGATAAAAATAATCAGCATACTAAATGCCACAGCAATTGTTTGACTTGTTCTCGCCTCATAATATTCGCCAGCCGGAAGAAAAGTTCCTATCAACATTCCGTTATATTCTTCCGTTACATAATACCCTGTCGTGCCGCCTATCTTTGCTTTTCCCTCCCCGGTTTCAGTCGGTATCCCTTTCTCATCCGCGCTCTTTCCAATCAATTCCTTATTGGGATGCGCCAATACAAGACCGCTTTCCATGTCTACGGCAAAAATATAACCATTCTCACCATAATCCATATTTCCAAGCACTACGTCAATTGCCGTATTAGCAAGGGTTTCTTCCAGTATTTCCGGACGGATTCCTACCTGGACAAATCCCTCTGCATCCAGTCTGGTTACTCCAATATACTGAATCACAGTGCCCTCGGCAACATTTGCCTGCGGTTCCTGTACAATTTCTATAGACGGGTCATCAATAATAACCATAAAGGCAGCCGACTGTTCGCCGCTATTCATATCAAATCCAATATATTCGCTAATGGTACTTTGGATGATGATTCCTTTCTCATCAATAATATGTAACTCGTTTACCATCAGGTTATCGCATATTTCCTGTAGTTTTTTATCATCTGTAAGAAGCGTTGCGTCATTTGCTAAAAGTTCAGCAAACGCACGGGTTTTTGCAAGATTATTCTCTCCCAAACTGTCCGTAAGCTGTTTTATTTCATTATCATTACTCAACAGTTTTTCCCTTACCGTTTCCAATTTTTCTACTGCTGAATCCACATTATTTTTTTTCGTGATAATCGTCTGTAAGGCAAAAATGAAAATTATGGTAACTGCAAACGCAGCGGCCATATAACCCAACAATCTTTTTGTAAACATTTTTTTCATAATCGATTCTCTTTCCTGTCAAATTTTTAGAAAGCTATTCCAAAACCGCATTCTCAATCCCATACTTTTCCGCCAGCGCGTTTATGCTTCCATCTTCATATGCCGCCTGAATAAACGCGTTTACCTCCTGTGTCAAATCAGAGCCCTTACGGAAACCCACGCCGATTTTTTCATCATTGAGGGAAACAACAATTCCAAGTTCATCATATTCCTGCCCTTCGCCGATGTTATATGCCGCCATAATGATATCGATCACTGTGGCGTCCGCCTTCTTATCCAGAACGCTCTGCAATGCCGCCGCCTGTGTCGCACATGTCGTATAGCGATATTTTCTTTCCCTCAAAAGAACCTCCCCGGCAGAGCCTGCCTCCACGGCAAACAGGAGGTGCTGGCATTCCTCTATCGTCTGATATTGTTTCAGCGCCTCCTCATGTACCACGATTACCTGTGCGTTGGAAAGATATGGCTCAGAGCAGGAAATGGATTCCTCAAGCGCGGGTGTCATCGTCATGCCATTCCAAATGCAGTCAATCTCTCCGTTTTCCAATAGCCTGGTCTTGTCATCCCAGTCAATTTCCCTAAGAACCAATGTAACGCCTATCCTCTCTGCAAAAGCCTCTGCCAGTTCCGCATCAAAGCCTTTCCATTCATCTCCATCACGATAATCCATCGGTACGAAATCCGTAATACCTGCCACAAGCGTTCCCTTAGACTGTATATATGCAAGGTCAGACTCCCCCTCTGCCGGTCCTGCCGTCGCAATTTCCTGCTCTTTTCCGCATCCGGTAAGCAGCAGGAAAACAAACAATACAAAAAACGCTTTCTTCCATTGTTTTCTCATACTGATCAACCCTTCAATCAATTTTTATTTCCCCTCCTGCACTAAAAATAACAGTCCAAAAGCGCCCGGCCCGCAATTGATGGAAATAGCCGGCGATGCTTTCTGATAAATCACCTTCTCAAAAGTAATGATCTCACCGATCATCTTTTCAATCTCCTGCAGTTCCTCAAAGCTAAGTCCTGCATGCGTGAGAAACAGAAGGCTTTTGTCTATCCTTCCAGCGCCCTTTAGCGTGGAATCGACATATTTCTTCCACACCGATTTTCTCGTTCCTATCTTCACTGCCCCCGCCTGCATTTTACCGTTTTTCAGCTGTAAAATCGGGTGCGCCATAACCGCTTTGCATATGGTGTCGATTCTCGGTGAAATTCTCCCCGCCTGCATCAGATACCCGGTATCGTCCACCACGAAACTCGTTCTCACCCGCGCGCGCATACGTCCGATCTGTTCAAGCACGGACTCCCGCGGCATATCGGCAGCGGCCAGCTTTGCTGCCTGTAAAACCATAAGACCCATACCGCTCGACAAATATTCCGTGTCGATCACTTCCACATTGTCAAAACTTTTCGATGCCTCCAGCGCATTCTCATAGCCTTTGCTGACCTTTTCGGACATGGTCATGTGAATGACATACTGCGCCTTCGTGAGCTGCTCCGCAAAAAATGCCTCATATTGGGCTGTCTCCGGCGCCTCGGAGTGGGCGCGCCGTCCGCGCCGAACATAGGAAAGCACACCGTCTGTCCCTGCCTCCTGCCCGTCAATGAACTCACCACCCTCCGTTACCACTCTGTATGGCAGAATGGCAATCCGATAACGCTCCGTCATCTCCTCCGGCAAGTCGCACACGCTGTCTGTCGAGATCAAAAGCGGCATCTTATTCTGCGTGCGCTGCACAAAGGGCTTTTGCACCACGCCAAAGGAATCCTGCCCGTTTTCCATCGTCACAAGCTCTCTCGGAAGGTGCTTTAATACTTCCGCCTCAAGCTGGCTGCCGGTAACCGGTTTCGAGAGGTATCCGTCAAAACCCTCTCTCTTATACAAAAGCTGATTTTCTCCTCCGGCATTTGCGGTCAGGACGACCACGGGCGTCTCATGGTTCATACCTCCGGTCTGTGTCCTGACTTCACGCAGACAGGCGATGCCGTCCATCCCCGGCATCAGATGATCCATCAGGATCACGTCATATCGGGTCTGGGCCGTCCGCTCGAGACATTTCACCCCGCTGTCCACAGTTTCCGTCTGCACCTTCGTATCCCTGAGCAGCTTTTCTGCAACCATCAGGTTCGTCTCGTTGTCGTCAACAACCAGGACACGCGCTCTCGGCGCCTCGAAACTTGTCTGATAGCGCTTTCTCGTGTTTGTCACATGACGCTCCTCAAAATCCAGATAACCGATCTCCTTCTCGGAGACGATCTCCTGCGGCAGCGTGATGATAAAGGTACTTCCCTTTGTATAGACACTGTTCACCGTGATATCGCCGCCCATCAGATCCACGAGCTGCTTAACGATGGAAAGTCCCAGCCCCGTCCCTTCGATGTAACGGTTTTTCTCCTCGTCCACTCTCTTGAATGCGCTGAACAGATGCGGTATGTTCTCTTTCTTGATACCCATGCCTGTATCAGTCACCGAATAGACGACCTGGGCATACCCGGGCTCCTGTTTCCTGCACTGAATGGAGAGAGTGACAGAACCTTCCTCTGTGTACTTGACGGCATTGTTGAGCACATTGATCAACACCTGCTTGATCCGCACCTCATCGCCCATAAGCCGGGACGGCATCGACTGGTCTACATCTATGTGAAATTCCAGCCCTTTCTCCTGTGCCCGCACCCAGATCATGTTGACGATATCCGACAACATGGAGCCCACGTCATAACTGACGGGGACAATATCCATCTTGCCGGATTCCATCTTGGACATATCCAGAATATCGTTGATCAGTGCAAGGAGCATCCTGCTGGCAGCCTGAATATTCTCCGCGTTTTCCGCCACCTCATCAGATATGTCCTCCCTCATGATCATTTCATTCAGCCCGATGATGGTGTTGATCGGTGTCCGTATCTCATGGCTCATGCTGGAAAAGAAACGATTCTGTGCCTGATTCAGTTCTTCAATTTCCTTTTTCTGCCGCTGTGCCATCCTGTTTGCGGAACGATATACCGCGTTCTGAAACAGAAGCATACCACAAGTCACTGCCGCCACCACCGCCATGGACACCGCCGAATCCAGATACACCATCTGAATCGTGTGCATGGCAAGGATGGACGGATATAAGTATGACCAAAAATAGATGCCCAGGAGCACCAAAAGCCCGGTGACGATCATGAAATATTTTACTTTGTTTTCCACAAGAAGCGCCACAAACACAACGGCAAGTATACACCAGCTGGACGCGCCGCCGTAGGGACCGCCTGTCGTCAGGAAGTTAAACGGCATTACCACATACAGAAGGAGCCCTCCGATGATCACGGCGCCCGTCTGTATCCTGCGGTATTTGATTGAAAAATAAACGATAACAAAAAAGATAAGAAACCCCAACGCCATACCGATAGTATTGACAAGCCCCTCCCCGGCTGCAACCCCCATAAGAACGGCGAACACCATACCGATCAGGCCAATCAGCGTAAGCAGGCGGAACAGCCGTTCCTGCAGACTTACATTAGAATCCCTGATGGGCTGTATTATTTTTTTCAGTTTTTTTAAATCCATCACTCTTCACCGCCCTTCACACGGCATATGAAAGCCTCCACCTTTTCCGATGCTGCGGCGATTTCAAAGTCTTCCACTTCCTGTAGAACTTCCCTCAAAAGCTCTGCCACACAATCCGCTCCATACACAAAACCGTTCAGCTCCCCGATCTGTCTCTCCGCCTTTTCCGCCTCGAACGTACTGAGACTCTCCTTTATCTCCTCCAGCTTTTTGACCAGATCTGCAGCGGATATCTCCTGTTTTGTCCGCTTATCCCCATCGGCTTCCTGCCCGCTGTCTGCTTCCCTGCCAAACGCCCGCCGTATGCTCTGCTCCGTATCGCGGTACTTTATAAGCGCCTCCTCATGGTGTATCCCGATATATGCCATGTCCTGATCCTTCGCTGCATCCTCCAGCCCCTTTGCCTGTTCGGAAAGTTCATCCGCTCCGATCATGCGGGCCGTACTCTTTAATGCGTGAACCAAAATGCGATAATTTTCCCAATCCGCCTGCGCGAACAAGCTGTTCATATCTTCTTGTTTTTTCCCTGCATCCCCTGCAAATTTAAGAAGCAGCTCCTCATAAAACGCCATATCATCCAGGCAATACTGCAGACCGTTTTGAATATGTATCCCCGCCTGTTCCAACAGGACGGTTTTATGATCGTCCGCCTGTTTAGCCGTCTCTTTCTGCGCATCAGCAGACAGCTTTGCAGACGGCTGCCCACCGCTCTCCGGTTTATACTCTTTGTCAACGAACCGAATCCTGGAATCCGGCAGCACATTCTTAAGAACACGCTCCAGCTCCACCATCTCAATCGGTTTTGACACGAACTCGTCAAACCCTTCCCTAAAAAACATCTCCCTTGCGCCGCTGACGGCGTTGGCAGTAAAAGCGATCACCACCGCGCTCCTTCCGGTTTCCGCAAAAGAACTGCGCAGCCTCTTTAACGTCTCAACACCGTCCATTCCCGGCATCATGTGATCTAAAAAGATCAGGTCGAACTCCTCCTTTTCACACAGCTCCAACGCCTCCATGCCGCTGTACACAGTCTTGACCTGCATCTCGTATTGCCTGAATATCCCCTCTGCAACCATCAGGTTCATGGGCTCGTCGTCCACCGCCAGAATCTTTACGTTCGGACAGATCATCCTTTTCTCGGCAAATGGAATCTCATCCTGCTCTGATTCGGCATTCAGCATATTGGCTATCGTCAGGCAGTAGAACGGTTTCTTTAACAGCTTCGTCCTTGTGCCGGGCATCGGGACAAAGTTCCGATCCGCCACCACGATCACCCTGGCCTCCCCCGCCAGCTTTTCAAACCATTCCCTGTTCTCCTCATATTCCTCGACGCCAATAAACAGATGCGTGATCCGGCACACTGCCACAAGCGATTTCAGTTCATCCATGCAGAAAACCCTGTGCATGGAAACATCCAGGCTCTCAATCATATGAACGATGGTTTCATTGTAGTAGTCCCTGACTTCCGGCGTCTCATACTTCTCCGTTTTCAGGTAACATGCAAGGCAAAGCCGTTCCCTGTTATTTAAGGCGATCATCGGCTTGTCATCAGCCACTTTCTGCGGAATACTTACGGACACCACCGTGCCTTTTCCCGTTTCGCTCTTGATCTGCATAAAGCCTTCCATACAGGAGACCATGCCGGACACGATCGGCAGACCAAGCCCCAAGCCGCCCGCACCCCGGCTCCTTCCGCCGTCTGTCTGATAGAACCTTTCCGTGATCTTATCAAGTTCACCCTCAGGAATACCGCTTCCGGTATCGCTGACGATAATATAGAGGTTTACACCATAGTCTTTTTGCAGCGTGCGTATCCTGACGCAGACACCTCCCTTTTTCGTAAATTTAACGGCGTTGCCCAGCAGATGCCTCAGAATCTTCTTTACCTTTCTCCCATCTCCCAAAAAGACGGCGGGCATGGACGCATCCAAATCAAATATCAGTTCGGGCAGATACTCCCGCTCCTGCATTTGGTTTTCGCTGATCACATCGTTGACGATGGAGGAAATCATATAAGCCTCCTCGCTGACTGTCATTTTACCATCGTCAATCTCCGTATAATCCAGAATATCTTCGATCTGATTAAACAGCCTCTGTCCCGCCATCTGTATCGCAATAATATCCTTTTTTTTCTCCGTATCTTCCTCGTTTTTCAGCATAACCGTCGTAATTCCGGTAACCACGTTGATAGGCGTGCGCAGCTCATGCGACACATTGGCAAGGAAGTCCTCCGTCCTCCGGTTCATATCCTCCAGACGAACGATCATATCCTCTGTTGTCTTTCTCTCCTTCACCCGCCGCCGTATCATAATCTTTAACAGCCTGCCCGCCATATACACCAGCATGAAATGAAGAAGCAGCCGGGTAATAAAAAGCGGCGTCTCCTCCGAGAACCCATCCAGCACAAGGAAAAAATCATAACCCATTGTCAGATAATAGGTAAACATGCATATTTTAATGGTACTGTACTTCTCCGTAGAG
>DLAA01000059.1 GCA_002493835.1 Lachnospiraceae bacterium UBA7060
GATCAGATTGTGTCCTTTACAATCGCGTCTAGTACATCATAAATCTCCTCTCTCCCCTGTTTGCTCAGGGAAGAATAGGGTATGACAATCGTGTCATCAACAACGTCAAGTGTGTCACAAATCAATTTTTTCTGCTTCTCAATCTGGCTTCTCTTAATCTTATCCAGTTTTGTGGCGATAATGATTGGCTGGTATCCATGATCAAGAATCCAATCGTACATAATTCTATCATTCTCTGACGGTGCATGCCTGATATCGACAAGAAGAAACACCGCCCGGATCATTTTTGACTGATATAAATAATCTTCAATCAACTTGCCCCACTGTGCCTTCACCTTTTCATTGGCAGTCGCATAGCCGTAGCCAGGCAGATCCACGAAGTACATCGCATTATTGATATTATAGTAGTTAATAGTCTGTGTTTTTCCCGGAGAGGAGCTGGTCCTCGCCAAAGACTTACGATTCATCAGGCCATTGATTAGGGAAGATTTTCCCACATTGCTTTTACCTGCAAAAGCAAACTCTGGCAGACTATTTTCGGGAAGCGTGCTGGTAATTCCGCACACCGTTTCCAGATTTACGTTTTTTATAATCATTCTAATTCTCCATGATTCCGTCATGCGGAGCATGCCGCATTTATAGCGTACTCTGCCACCTCTTCCATCGTCTCCACAAAGACGATTTGCAGTCCTTCCTTAATCTCTTCAGGAATCTCCGCAATATCCTTTTCATTCTCCTTCGGCACGAGGACCGTTTTCACCTCCGCCATCTTCGCCGCTAGTATCTTTTCTTTCAATCCGCCAATGGGAAGCACTCTGCCACGCAAAGTGACTTCACCAGTCATTGCCAAATCTGCACGCACTGGCTTGTGAGTCACAGCTGACAAAAGTGCTGTCGCCATAGTAATACCCGCAGACGGCCCATCTTTCGGCACCGCACCCTCAGGAATATGAATATGAAAATCTTTCTTTTTATAGAAATTGTCCGCCACTTTATACCTGCCGCTGACAGAGCGAACGTAACTTAAAGCTGTCCGCGCAGACTCTTTCATCACATCCCCCATCTGACCAGTTAAGTCAATCTTTCCTTCTCCCGGCATCATATTGACTTCGATCTGAAGAGTATCGCCACCCACGCTGGTCCAGGCAAGTCCTCTTACAATACCTACCTCCGGTTTCTTGTTGACTTTATCCTGTCTGTATTTCGGCTTACCCAGATAATGCTCCAGCTTCTCCGGCATTACACAGACTTCTTTGGTCAATTTCTTTTTCCGCCGTTCAAGGATCTCTCTGGCCTCCTTGCGGCATACCGCACCGATCTGGCGCTCTAAGCCTCTGACGCCCGCCTCTCTCGTGTAGAACTGAATTATATCTCGAATCGCCTCATCACTGAAAGTAAGTTCAGTCTTTTTTATTCCATTCTTTTTCAGTTGTTTCTCCACCAGATGCTCCCTGGCAATATGGAACTTCTCATTGGCAGTATAGCTGTTCACTTCTATAATCTCCATGCGGTCAAGAAGCGGACGCGGAATACCGTCTCTGCTGTTAGCTGTAGCGATAAACAATACTTCCGACAAGTCGATAGGAATCTCCACATAATGATCCCTGAATGCATAATTCTGCTCTCCATCAAGAACTTCCAGAAGCGCGGAGGATGGATCCCCCTTGTAGTCATTTCCTAGCTTATCAATTTCATCGAGAAGCATGAGCGGATTTTTGACGCCTGATTGTTTTAAAGCGGCCGCCACGCGGCCCGGCATAGCACCTACATAGGTTTTACGGTGTCCTCTAATCTCCGCCTCGTCCCTCACGCCGCCCAGGCAAATTCTCACATACCGTTTGTGAAGTGCCTGCGCCACACTCTTTGCTATGGAAGTCTTACCTGTGCCCGGAGGGCCTACCAGACAGATAATCTGGCTTCCTGCCTTTCCCGTCAACATGCGCACGGCCAAAAATTCCAGCATCCGTTCCTTGACCTTCTCCAAGCCATAGTGCTGTTCGTTTAAAATTCTTTCTGCCCCAGATATATCTCTGCTGTCCTTCGACGCCTTATCCCAGGGCAGCTCCAGAAGAGTCTCAATGTATGCGCGTTCCACGGCGCTCTCCGAACTGCTGCCAATCACATTTTTATAGCGGGTAATCTCCTTGCGTATCTTTTCCTTGACCTCCGGCTTCGCCTTCAACGCCTCCACAGCTTTGAGAAACTGCTCCACATCGGAGTCAGTGTTATTCTCTCCCAGCTCTTCTCTGATGTACTGCATCTGCTCCCGCAGAATGTAATCCCGTTGGTTCTTATCAATTCGCTTTCTGATATCTTTTGCCAGCTGATTCTTGATGCGGATTACCTCTACTTCTCTAGCCAAAATTCCCGTCAGCAGCTCAAACCGCTCCCGCACCGATATAGCGTTCAAAATCTTCTGCTTATCGGCCGTTGCCAAAGGCATATTGATGGTAATGTTGTCTAACAGCTTTCCCAGCTCCATACCCTGCTCAATCTGATCCTGCACTGCCTTACCCACCTTGGGAAAGAAAGCACCGTAGGCATCCAGTGTCTCTCTGACCGTTCTAGTCATTGCCTCTTTTGAAAAATCATCAATATCCGCATTGTCGTCTCTTTCATACGACATATGTGCCACCATGCCGCTTTCCGACCGGCAAAAATCATGAATTCTGGCTCTGGAAACGCCTTCCACCAATACACGCAAAACATGTTCAGGCAGTTTACTGACCTGTCTGATCAATGTGACTGTCCCCACATCATAGATGTCTTCGAACCCCGGATTCTCCTGATTGGGATCCTTCTGGGTCACCACAAGCAGCCTCTGATCATCCAACATAGCCTGCTCCACAGAAGCGATGGACTCATTCCTGCTCAGATCAAAATGAATCACCATACCCGGCAGGATTGTGAGACCTCTGAGAGTCACTGCAGGCATGGAATCTTCCCGCAAAAGGGTGAGTGCATCTGCGCCCTTTTTTCCACTCTCCATTTGATTTAAGTTATCCATAAAATCATCCCTTTGTAAGATTTATACAGAGTGCCAGAAACGCCGCCAAACTAACTGGCGACGCTCATCAATGTAAATTGTGTTCCTATTTGAGATCGAGCCTGCTCGATCAATTATCTTGCCTGTAATAATCTATCACGGTATCTCACGAGAGGTTTTTCCTCTCCATCAACCGCTTTTTTTGTAAGAATACATTCCGCAATGCTGTCATCTGAAGGAATTTCATACATCACATCCATCATCACTTTCTCAACGATGGAACGCAGACCCCTCGCTCCCGTTTTTCTTTCATGAGCAAGCTTTGCAATCTCCACTATCGCATCATCCTCCACGGAAAGCTTCACCTCATCAAAGTCAAAGAGCTTCTTATACTGCTTAATTAACGCATTTTTAGGCTCCTTCAAAATACGGACCAAAGCTTCCTGATCCAGACCATCCAAAGCCACCGTCACAGGAACACGGCCGATAAACTCCGGAATCAGTCCAAATTTCATAAGATCCTGAGGGGTTACCTCCTTCAAAATCGCACCGATCTCCTTACCGCTCTTCTCAGCCACCTGCGCGTTAAAGCCAATAGAATGCCGGTCCAGACGCTCCTCCACGATCTTATCCAGCCCGTCAAAGGCGCCGCCGCAGATAAAGAGAATATTAGACGTATCGATCTGCAAAAGCTCCTGATGTGGATGCTTCCTGCCCCCCTGGGGCGGTACACTGGCAACCGTGCCCTCAATGATTTTTAGAAGTGCCTGCTGGACACCCTCACCCGATACATCTCTGGTGATGGAAACATTTTCACCCTTTTTCGTAATTTTGTCAATCTCATCAATATAAATAATGCCGTACTGCGCCCGCTCAATATCATAATCCGCTGCCTGGATCAGCTTGAGCAGAATGTTCTCCACATCCTCACCTACATATCCAGCTTCTGTCAGCGTGGTAGCATCCGCAATTGCAAAAGGCACATTGATTATCTTTGCCAGCGTCTGCGCCAGATAAGTCTTGCCGGAACCCGTAGGACCTATCATGATAATGTTGCTTTTTTGCAGCTCCACCTCATCATCATCCTTCGGCGCCATGACTCTCTTGTAATGGTTGTAGACAGATACCGCCATCACCTTCTTAGCTTCTTCCTGGCCGATCACATACTCATCAAGGAAATTTTTTATCTCCACAGGCTTCAGGAGGTTGATTTCCAACTCCTCCGCCTCCGTATCCTCCTCGTACTCCTCCTCTATGATATCTGCACAGATATCTACGCATTCATCACAGATATAGACGCCGCCAGGGCCGGCAATCATCTTCTTGACCTGATCCTGCGTCTTATTGCAAAAAGAACATCTCACTTTTTCATCAGAACTCTTTCCTGCCATCTTAAAACCTTTCCCGCATCAAAGTAGAATGCCTATGACTAGCCCTCTATACTGGCATGACTGGTAATGATACGGTCAATCAGCCCATAGGCAAGCGCTTCCTCCGCGCTCTTCCAATTATCTCTCTCTGTGTCCGCCATAATCACCTCAAAATCCTGCCCTGTGTTCTGAGCCATGATCCTTGCCATCTTTTCCTTAGTCGCAAGGATATGCTTCGCTGTGATTTCAATCTCAGTGGCCTGCCCCTGAGCACCGCCCGCCGGCTGATGAATCATAATTTCCGCATTGGGCAGAGCCATACGCTTACCCTTTGTTCCTCCCGCGAGGAGAAATGCACCCATGCTGGCCGCCATACCGATACAGACGGTAGACACATCGCATTTAATAAACTGCATCGTGTCGTAAATTGCCATGCCCGCGGTGATCACACCGCCTGGGCTGTTAATATAAAGATTGATATCCTTCTCGGGATCCTCCGACTCTAAAAAAAGAAGCTGCGCCACAATCACACTGGCACTTGCATCATTTACCTCCTCTCCGAGGAAAATAATTCTCTCCTTCAGCAGTCTGGAATAAATATCATAGGAACGTTCCCCCCTGGATGTCTGTTCAATGACATAAGGTATTAAAGCCATGTATTACACCTCCGTTAATCAATCCGCCTTTTTTGCTTTGCTTTCCTTGGCATTTTCTGCAATGAATTCAGCTGCCTTTCTGACCGCAAGATCCTGCAGAATGCCTTTCTTCTCACGCTCTCCCATGAGATCTCTGACCTTGTCAACCTCCATCTGGTAAACATCAGCCATAACCTTTAATTCTTCCTCGTATTCTTCCTCAGTAGGCTCCAGGCTCTCCGCCTTCGCCACCGCCTCGAGCACAAGTCTGGAGCGAATTCTCTCCTCGGCCTGCGGTTTCACCCGATCCACCATTTGCTGATAATTCGTGCCAGTCATCTTCAGGTACTGCTCCATGGACATACCCTGCATAGTAATGCGCTGTGCAAACTCATCCACCATCTGCTTCTGCTGGGTTTCCAGCATAGCCTCTGGAATTTCCATCTCAGAAGCGTCCACAGCCTCCTTCACAGCCTCCTCCTGCTTCTCGTTCTCTGCCTCTTTCTGTTTCTTCTCTTCTAAATTCCTTTTTACATCCTCACGGTATTCTGCCAATGTCTCAAACTCGGACACATCGCTCGCGAACTCATCGTTTAACTCGGGAAGCTCTCTCTCCTTGATCTCCTTCACCGTGCACTTAAAGACCGCTTCCCTGCCCTGCAAATGCTCTGCCTGATAGTCCTCCGGGAAAGTAACCTTCACCTCAGTCTCCTCGCCAATCTTCGCACCGACCAGCTGTTCCTCAAATCCAGGGATAAAAGCACCGGAACCGATAGTCAGGGGATTATTTTCCCCCTTGCCGCCCTCAAAAGCCTCTCCATCTATAAATCCCTCGAAATCCAGTGTGATCATATCACCATCCTTCACCGGACGGTCATCCACCGCAATATTTCTTGCATTGTTCTCCCGCTCTCTGTTGATCTCAGCGTCCACTTCTTCATCTGTCACTGTGGTGTCAATCTTATTCACCTTGACACCCTTGTACTTGCCGAGCTTCACTTCAGGCTTTAACGCTACAGTCGCTGTAAAAATAAAGGGTTTGCCCGCTTCGATCTGGATCACTTCGATCTTGGGGGAAGAGACGATCTCCTCCTCGCACTCATCGAGCGCCTTCTCATATGCATCCGGAATCACTATATTAGCCGCTTCTTCGAAAAAGATTTCCTTACCATACATTCTCTCCACCATCTGACGGGGCACCTTGCCCTTGCGGAAACCCGGTATGCTGATCCGCTTCTTTTCCTTCTGATAAGCCTTCTCCACGGCCTTTTCAAACTCGGCTGCATCTGTCTCAATCGTCAGCTTAGCCATGTTTTTTTCCAATTTCTCTACCTGTAAACTCATGCTATGGGTTCCTCCTTCACTTCCTCTGTTAGCCATCTCTTACTCTATACGTTAAACTCTCGCGAGTTTTCAGCTACAGTCACCAAGACATTATAGCACAAGCCTCTTGAAAATACCAGATTTTTTTTGCGCGAATAAGCAGAGTCAGAAGGTAACGCAGACAGGCCGCATGCTTGCAT
>DLAA01000096.1 GCA_002493835.1 Lachnospiraceae bacterium UBA7060
TTATACTATCGAAAATAAAATGCTTTTTCTGGCTACTATAAAGTGCCGCGTTACAGTATAGTCCTGCTTCTTCCCGTCCGGCGGCTCCTGATAGTTGCCCTGTAAAATCTGCCATGCCCGCCGCTCTTCCGGCACATCCATATCAAAGCGGCAGGACACACGCTTGACATTTTTGATCGTCTGTCTTTTCTTCATAAGGCATTCCCCCTATCCGCGCCGGATATTGCGTAACCGCCTCTGGTTTGAAAGATATTCATACCCCTTCGCATTGGCATGGATATCCTCAATGAACCGCGCTTTATTCTGGTCCAGCTTTGCGAAATGCTTCATCAACATTGCACCGCCGCCAAGGAAATGGAGCTTTGCCAGTTCTTCATTATAGCCATACTCACGCAGTTTCCGCATGATCTTGTCGGTATAATCTGACGCACATTCCGCTATGGCTTTCAGATACTTTTCCCCGATATCCGCAGTACCATCTTTCAGCACTTTCTTTACAATGCAGTCATCAACGACGATATGTACCTTGTTCGTAAGTTCGCTCCGCATCTCGATCACACAGCAGTCCACCCCGAAACGCTCCGTATAATAGCGGCTGGAATCCGGTTTACCATCAATGATGAAGATAACATTCATTGTACCGTTGCCGATATCTGCCACAATGTTAAATCCCTGATAGCTGGATAAATCCGCCGCAACAGTCGCAAATCCCTGTGCATAGACTTCCACATCCTCAATCTTTACATGGTATCGGGTATCATTGCACCGGAAGGTCACTTCCTTATTCCGCAGCAGGTACTTCCGGAAACCTTCGCCCTGCTCCCTAAGCCACTTGATAGGAAGCCCCACCGCAAGGATGACAGAAGCGTTGCATAAGCCCCTTCCCTTCAATTCCTTTGCCAGCGCCGCCAGTGTCAGGATGTAATAATCTTCATCCCATACCTTATCCATCTGATACTCTTTGTGGGTAGAGCCGATCTCATAAAACTTTCCTTCATACTCTACCGTCATCCCTGCCAGTTCCGATTCCTTTGCCCTTTCGATCACGCCGGATTCAAAAATGTGGTGGACAGTCTTGATGTTCCCATATCCATGGTCAATGCCTATCCTGTAAAACTGTTCCATACTTTCTTTTCCTCTCTTTCTGATTTATTTTACTGCACAAAAATATCCCATGCACTTAACACTGTGAATGGGATATTCTTGCAACACTTCTGATTTCATATTGCTCTACAATCAAATATATATTGCTACCATATTCATTTTTCTTATAAATTGCAATACTATAAAACCTTACACTAACGATGGTTAAACTCTTATTACATTTCCTTTGTGATGGTGGTTTTGACAAAGATTAACGCTTCTTCACTAACCTAATTCAAATCCACCTTATTAAAATACCTTCTCAACCAAAGTACATAATCAAAATCATCTCTTTTAATTATAGATACCAAACCTTCTGCACCGCCAATACTCTGCTTTTCAAACAAACAGCAAAATAAGGCTTCATAAACTCTTCAAATTTGAGGGATTGGGATTCTGTGATACGCATATATCAGTTGATGCACGAATTGCATCCATTTCTGGCTTAATATTGTTCCACTGCTCCCTAAGCTCCTCATCCTGCAATTGTTCATTTAAAAAATTTTGAAATTCGCTTCCACTAGGATTCACTTCCAACCTCACTAATACCCTCTTCCATATCGGAATTTACACTCTTTTCTGGTACAGCATAATAAAATGGATTAAATCCACTTTTCGTTTCACTAACTAAGTTTTCAAAATGTTCCGGTTGCAAAGCCACTGTTGAATATTCTTCATCATCAAACATAAATATTTGCAAATTTTCTTTTCCTATATATGTATATGCTTTTTCTATTACTTGACCAATAGCTTTTGCATTGCTTGCATCAAAGGGCTTTGAAATATGATCAATTACTAAAAATGGGATAATTGGATATTTTTCTTCTGCCAAAAGGATTTTCAAAAAACCAAAGTATCCACATAATTGAATAAGAGTATGTCTTGCCATACTTCCAATATAATAGTTTACTTCTTTTTTTTGTTCGAAACCATTCTCATCCTTTTCTGTCACCTGAATCATAGGTTGTAGGATATTTCCTCTTTTAAGATACTGAATTTTAAATCCCTCTTGCAAAATATCATCATCTACAACAGACGATATATTTTTTGCTGACTTATATAGCTCAGTAATAAAGCTTGATAATTCTCTTATTTTAACTATATCGTCTGAATTCTGAAGTATCCTTATTTCTTCCTTTATCTCACGTATTTTCTTTTTAATTTCATTCAGTTCTTGACTGCAATCACGAACATCTGCTGACAGATATTCCTCGATCAAGGTAATGGCTTTAGCTTTCTCTTCTAAAGTATAGCATTGAAATCTTGAGTCATTTCTTTTTATTGCATTTTTTAATGCAATCCTTTGTTTTTTCAATTCAGTAATTGTCTTATCACTTATTGTATATTGACTAAATGATATTGAATTATCAAGTTCACTCAACAACATTTTCAAAGGTTCTACTAAATATGCAAACTCCTTACTTTCAGCTAATAATTCTTCTAAACTTTCTAATAGAATTTTTCTATTTGCATTATCGTTCTCAAATTGTTTAGCATCTGATATTGCATTTTCATATGTTTTTATTTGTTCGGAAATATTATTATACATAACTTCCAAATCAGCTATATTTCTATCATTTCCTTTTTTCTTAGGTTCTTCCATATTCTTTATTTCTTTTATATTCTTTCTAATATCATCTGCATTGCGACCAGTATACCAAACATTTGAACCTAATTTTTGTATATTGCTATTAACTTGCGTACAAATAAAATCGTATCTTGAAGATGTTACTTCCAAATTTTTTAATTCTTCTTGTAATTGTTCCAATTCTTTTGGAAGTGCATATATTTTTTCCAGATTATTATTAAAAATAAAGTTTAATATTGGCGCAAGTTTCACAGAATATCTAATTTCACTACATTTATCCAGAAAATCATGAATAGCCCCTTGGCGCTTTTCACCCAAAAAATTAAACATTGTAAATGTTCTAAAAGTTAATTCTTCTTCTGTAAATTTTCGTATATTTTTGAGTAATTCCATATTTTTTGCAAATATAGCATTTATTTTTTCTCTGTATTCTCTTCGATCAATAACCTCTCCTATCTCTTCATCTGCATATGATAAATAATTTTGCTCTGGATCATACGAGCGAGTTAGTACATAAGTAATATTATCTACTTGCATTTCCATTGAAGCCATCTTCAAGGTGTTTTCATACCAAGGCTTCTTTCTTATATCCTCAGATGATCCAAACATAAAATCCATAAATTTATAAAATTCTGTTTTACCTGAGCTATTTTTCCCTTAAAATAATTAATTCCCATGCTAAACTCATATGTATATTCTTCATCATTGAAACTATATAATGTAAGTTTATTAATCCTAAACATTGGCAATTACCTCTTTCATAAACTGTCTGTCTGACATTTTTTTACTAACTTCAATCGCTTTTTCGATAAACGGCGATCCTTGATATAAACTTTTCTTTACATCGCTTTCATCAGATAAATATAGTAGGCTTCCCTCCATCTTAATTTTACTATTTGTAAACAATAAATGTACCGCTTTTAGTATAAATTTAACATTCTCACAATACTCTATATATTCACCTGATATCAATGAAATCGCTTTACAAACAATATCTTGTGTATTTTGGGCAGTATAAACCTTTCCAAGTCTAAACTTCTCCTTTTTTACGAGATAGGAAAAAAGCATAATTTTATTTAGCGACAAAACCGTATGTTTCTTTAACAAATTTAAAACAATATTTGAATAAATACTTATTTGAATTGTTTCTGCTTCTAATTCAAGGTTCTGCATTATCCTCATCCTCCCAAGATATTTGATGTTCTTTTTCATCTTCCCTTGTCAAATATATACCTGATCCATATTTTATTTGATCACTATCCGCATAAGAATTCGGTTGCTTTTTAATTTCATCAAGACGCTGCCAAGGTGAATCATTCCCTTTTTTCTGAAGAATAAACTTAACATATTCAAAATTTTCGAATGTTGTTGTTTCAATATCTCTAATCTTACCTGTTTTATTTAATTCCAAATACCCATAACAAATATTTTGATAATAACTGCCATACTGTAAGTGTGTCTCTATCATATTTGGGGGCATTTTACATGCTAATAATTGTTTATATTCCCTTGATTTAGCAATTTTCAAATCATTAAAATCAATTTTATTTAATTTTTTAAATTCAGAATATATAGGTAGCATATACTGATCTGTAAATCTACTGCATATATCCTCAGCGCAAGTTATCATTTCTTCATAACTAATGCTATATGACTTTTTATTATTGATATGTTCCATAACCTCAAATGTAATATGTTTTAACAACTCTTCAATTCTTTTATAATATATAACACCATTTACACCAGCCTTCTTAAATAGAATTTTGCATCTCTCATCAATTTCTTTATCAATTTTATCCGTACTCACAAAGGAATATTTTCCTTTTACTTCATTGTATATATCTACAAATCCTTGTTTATCTTTTTTATACTTTTTCTTTACCTTAGCTATAGTTGCTCTCGAAGATTTTGTAGTATTCAATACTTCAGAATATAAATTCTCCGCAGTGACATCAAAAATATTATCCCTATTTCCATAAGAATTATCTGTAAAAAGAATGTAATTCGTTACTATTGATTCCGATCCTTCTAACAAAATCCAATTTAATATAATTTGCTTCGCAGTATCAGCAGTAATCAGTGTTCTTTTTACTTGTATGGCTTTTATCCCACTTGTAGAAATAACTAAATTTCTAAACTTATCTTCATTATCATCAATTGTTTCAGGAATCAATTTTCTCACAGATACATCATCAACCGTTTCAAATTCAACCTGCATATTTTCACTCATTGATAGCATATAAAATACAAATACCTTTATTTGATAGGCAAAACCTCCCAAACTATTTATTCCGCTTTGATCTGGCACAAAAGTATCCATAAAATTCATCCTTCCTGATGCAACTATTAGGATAATTATAACATCGGCCTTACCCATTTTCCACTAATAACCATTGCATATGATCAATACATTCTGCTGCACCCTTCTAATAATACAATCACGAGCCTTTACATCACCAGATATTAACTTTAGAATTTGTGAAATAATAAAGACATGGCTATCCGCCATGCCCTGAATCTATCTATCAAATTCTATCAATAAACGCCGCATCTTAATCTTTCATTCCAAATGTCCGATATAACCACGCTCTACTGTCCACCAGCATATGTAAAATCCTTACAATTATTACCGAATTGTCCTCTACCACATAATAAATTTTATAATTCTTATAATAATCCATACGAACACCCAAATCCGCCAATACTGGATCATCATCTAACTCATTACGCTCTGGAAAATTCTGTAGTTTGTTTATCTGTTTACGGATACCTTGTACTGTGTTGATTGCCGCAGAAGGATTTTTTAAATCAAATGCAATATAGTCAGCAGCAAACTCCAAATCCTGCTCTGCCAAATCAGATATTTCAATTTTATACTTTTGCATTCGTATACTTTTTCTCCAATCTGTCACAAACTGTGTTAAAATCCTTCGTCTTTCCTTCTCTTGCCTGCCTTAACCCATCCATCACACTCTGCCTTACTTCTATCTGCTGTTGTTCCAAGGTTTCCGCATAAATTTTCTTAACTGCAACTTCCATGCGATTTACCTCCTTCCAAATATAAAAAAATCTGAATCCGTTTCACTATTATTATATCCACTTTTTCATTTATTCACAACCTTCTTTTATCATTGGCATCCTATTTATTAATATCTCATCTTTGCACATACCATTTCTACTATTTTGATCGCTTTTATGTTCTATTTAATATTTTCATATTTATTTTTTGCGAATACCCCATGCGCCACTACCAGTACATGGGATATCCCATCACATACTACCAGAGAATTGCTGTTCCTACCTACTTTTTCCACTCCAGTATATCTGTTCCATATTCAGTTTTCATTTGCGTGGCATAGCAAAAATCCAACCTCACCCCACCTGCAAAAAACTGTTGCCAAGTGTTGCCAACACATTTAGAGGACGCGCAAATGCCCATTTTATCGGGTTTCTAGGAATTCATTCCAGCATACTTATCCTCCCCTAAAAAAGAAACCCCCGGCGCTGCTGCATGCAGTGTTCGGGGGTTTCTACAAGGGGGGCTTATTTATACTCGAAATGAGTCAACTGTCTGATTCAAAAGCTCACTCAACCGGAATAATTCTTCCATCTGCTTCACAACCGTCTCGGAATTTTCATTGGCATTCTCCGCCGATTGATTCATTCTGTGCATCAACTCCGCTATCTCTCCCACAAGCTCCGTAATCGCAGCGATTGATGCGTTGATTTCCGTCATGCCCGCGCTCATTTCCTGGGACGCGGCCCCTAATTCACTGGAAATACCACTGTAATACCCGGCATCCTTTTCATACATTTGAGCAAGTTCTGTCATTCCCTGATAATCCTCCATAACCTTACCGGACATAAACGTAAGTAAACGTTCGGAACTCTCAGACAGAAATGCTACATTTCCCACGACGCCTTCCGTCACCTGCCGAATTTTATCTACCGCTTTTCTCGAATTGTCCGCCAATTCTCTGATTTCATTCGCCACAACAGCGAATCCTTTACCAGCCTCACCGGCTCTTGCCGCCTCGATAGAAGCATTCAAGGCCAACAGATTTGTCTTAGAGCTGATAGCCAGTATTTCCTCTGTCAAAGCGTTAATCTCACTTACTCTTTTACTGTCCTCAATAGCCTGTTCCAGATTCGTCTTTGTCTCCTGATAAAGTAAAACTGCTTCCTCGGCCGACTGTCTGGAAGTCTGGTAACGCATCTTTGCACGCTCTGTAATATCACTTGACTGTCCTTTTGCCTCGCCGGCTTTTGCAGCCACATTCTCAATGGCATTTCCAAGCTCATGCCCATTATTTTTTATGCTCTCCGTCAGTTCTCTCGCCGAAACAACCTGTGCCATAACAAGTCCAGCAGATTCCGTAATATCAGAAATATCCCCGTTCAACACTGTCATCGCATTGGAGGTTCCTTCCGCAATGGAACCAATATCCGCCGCTTCCCGTTTTGTATGTAAAATAATCTCCCTGATCTGCTTTTTCACTTCTGCAGTCGCTGTTTTAATTTGCTCGGTTTCACTTTTGTACTCCCTGGGAATCGCTGTTTCAATCACAGCGTTCTCGGAAAAATCGCCGGAGGCAAACTGTTTTAGCATCTGCACAGGAGCTAACATTCTGCCGATCAACCCTGTCATAAACACCGCCACAAACACAATAATCACGAAAGCTGTTACCACTGCTATCACAATCATTTTCACAAGAGAATCTGTGACATTGGCGGCTGGTACCACGACACCCAGCTTCCAGCCGCAGCCCGCTATCTCCGTTATGGCAAAATAGCAGATACTGCCGTCATAGTCCGCAATTTTTCTCACATCATGCGCCGCATCCGTTATCATATCTCCAACCGCTGGAAGCATATCCGCTGCCAGAACTGTGGTCTGCGCCGTAGGTTCAAACGCTTTATTTTCATGCGCCACATACTGGCCAATACTGTCCAGAAGGAAACCGTATACGCCTTCTTCATAATTGATACTCCCTGTCAGCTCTGTCACTGTCTCAAGAGTGACATCCAAACCGATAACGCCCGCCAGCGCACCATCTATAGACACCGGTGCTGCAATGGTTGTACACATCTGCCCTGTCAGGGCGTCGCAGTAAGGATCCGTCACAATGACACTCCCTTTCTGGACTGCCTGTTTATACCATCCCCGCTCCACCGGGTCATAATCCGCCGGCATCTCAATCTCTCTGTTTGACCAGATAAACCGGCTGTCATTTGTCCCGCAGTACAGATTTAAAAGTTCTTTCCTTCCCTCCGCATGAGAATCTACCACAGACTGAATGAACTCCGTATCTGTCTTTCCGCCGGCTGCTATACTCTTTACTGCTCCTTGTGCGAGAATTTTCTCGCTCTCAATCCATGTGTTGATTTCTTCCGCATACTTATCTGCATTCAACTGCAGCGCCCGCGTCTGATCCTGAATCGTCCGTTTTCCAGCCACTATGATAATTCCCACTGTTGTAAGAAGAATACCTGCCACCACAATTCCGATCATACCGACTGTAAGTTTTCCCTTGATTGTCCTTAACATCACACAACACCTCGCTTCATCCAACCGTCCTGTCCCGTCATGCCATCCTGCATGCCAGTTTCCTTTCGCATGTCGCTCTGACAATCCTAATTGTATTTGTATGCATGTAAAGACCACTATTCTAGCATAACAGAAAAAAGAACGAGGTAACTCCAAATGGTATCATTCGCATATTTCGAGGTATAGATTGCAGAAATCAAGCGTATGTTCTTGTTTTGCCTTTTGGTATCAGTTTATGAAAGCAATTTGGCATGAACAACTCTTCTTCTGGTTCCAAATATCCCAGCGCAGGCAGAGAGTGTCAAAATATGATCATCCACCGTGACACAAACACCCGTTTTCCCAAAACTCCTCGCTTGGATTGCCGCAAGAAATTCCATATATTCCGCATCGCTCCCAAACAGAGTCGTAATATAATAATCTTCCTTTTCGACTATATAATAGCTGAAAACCTTGTACTTTCTCAGATTCTGATCATCATCAAACAAAAAAATTAGAGCGTTGTTCTCTTCTTCCCAAAACTTTTTTCGAAATATATCTTTTAACGGGCCGAACATACACCGTTTTGTCGCACCATGGCCATAAATGACCACATTTCTATCCTCAAAAGAACGATTCCGGCAATCTATAAATATGCTTCCCACCACATTCTTATCTCCTGCAAAAGAATGATTCAGATAGTAAGAATTATCATCTGCCTGTACTAAGGGATAATTTACACACAGATTGTGAAACATAATCCAGCCTGCAATATCCGCATTGCATGCCTTCAGTTTCTCAAAATCGATCCGCACGTCTTCTATCCCTTGTAAAACACTTTCTTCCTCTTCTTTTCCATGAATTTCCATCGGCCTCAGCATTACCTCCCGGATCGTTTTTCCTATTTTCTCTTCATTTTCTCTCTCATCCATATGACGGAAAAAAGCAACTGTAACAGAACCGAGAAAAACTCCGGAAACCAACGCCATTGAAGCAACATATATAATCTTCACATATATCATATATATTATTTGTGCCATTTCCTTTTTCCTTTTCTGATCCGTCATGTTCTCCTTTATCAGAACGAACCAAAGCTGCACGCTGCCTGTCCGTCTCCTCCATTATATAGCAAAAAAAGAAGAAATTTATCCGATCGACACCGTTCGCAGTTTTGGAGGTATGAATTGTAAACACGCGCCCACCGGCACATACTCAAAAAGCAGTCGGAATTTTCTTATCCTGACTTTCCGTGCATTCTCAAATCATATTACAGTAATAATTTAAATACCGCTCCCGCAGCCCCTTGTATGCACCTCTTGGCAAATAAATTTTTCCACCGCCTGTCAGTTTGATATCCTGTGTACCAAGACTATCTATATATTCCAGATTGACAATAAAAGCGGCCCCGACCTTCACAAATTCTCGAAATGTGGAAAGCTGACTGCAAAGCTGTGCAAGGGTTATGCGAAGCAGGTACTCCCCGCCGTCTGCAAGATGCAGGCATTGTGTTTTCCCCTGCGCTTCACAGTATACGATATCGTTTACTGGTACTTTTGCCAGCCTGCCATCAATTTTGAGCAGAATATATTTTTTCCGTTTTTCCTCCTCCTGTTCCAAAAAACTATCCAATACAGAGAACAACCTTTCCTGTCTCACCGGCTTTAGCAAATATTGTGATGCATTTACATCAAAGGCTTCCAGCGCATATTCTCTGGATGTGGTAAGAAAAAACAATCCTGCCCGGCTTCCCATCTCCCTGATTTTTTTCGCCGCCTCCATTCCGCAGGACATCTGTCCCTCTTTCCCTCCCGGCATAAAAATATCCATAAAAATCAAATCCGGAGCGTAGTTTGTGTCCTCAATCCTGTAAAGCAGTTCCTCTACATTTTCAAAGCGTTCAATCCTAAAATCCACTCTGGAATGTTTTTGTGTATAAGCGCCCAATAAATTTTCTGTCTTGTCAAGCTCTGCTGTCTCGTCATCACAAAGCGCAGTTAGATAAGTCATATTTCCTCCATAGCAAGCTG
Organism: Lachnospiraceae bacterium UBA7060; assembly: GCA_002493835.1. Lineage (GTDB taxonomy): Bacteria > Bacillota > Clostridia > Lachnospirales > Lachnospiraceae > UBA3282. The sequence goes on from DLAA01000096.1 coordinate 10,286, forward strand.
CGTATTTTCTTTTTGGGGATGTTCCGTATTCATAATCAGCCGAAATACAAATACGCCATTATCATTTTTAAAATCATATTCCCCGCCATACTTTTTCGCCGTCCGAATAATACTGGATACACCGACGCCCCCAGTAAATTCTGCCGCCGGTTTCCCATCCTTTAAAACCGTACCCTTTCTGCATGTGTTACTACAGAAAATGATCAATTTATTCTTTCGCTTTTTGATCATCAGATAGATAAAACATTCCCTCTCATCCGCATGCTTTTTCACCTCCATACAGGCGTAAATCGCATTCTCATAAGCATTTGCCAAAATTGCTACTAGATCGATACTCGGTATCGAAAGACTTTTTCCAATTTCCACATCCAGTGTAACCTTGATTTGCTGATGTTGTGCCTTTCTCGTATAAGCTGACAGAATATTGTTGACTGCAGGATTGGCACATATCATTTCCGGCACGCTTTGATCAGTTTCCCTGTCATATTCTTTCAGATACTGCAAAAGTTCCTCTGACTGTCCTCTGCGGACATACTCTGCCATGACGGCAATGTGATGCCTGATATCATGACGCAGCCGCCTGCCCGACTCTACAGACTCTTCCAAAATCTCCAGCTGGCGTTTCAATAGCCGGTAATTCATTTGAATTAACTGATTCTCCCTCTCATACTCTTTCTCTTTGCCAACGTGCAGATAAAATCGGAAGACAAGCAGCTGTAGTGCTCCTGTCAGAATAAAGTTGGTCAGTATCTGATAAATTCGCACTCCGTTCATTTCATTGTTGAGCGTCGGATTTAATATATACCCGATTCCGAAAAGAATACTGATAATCATAACGGCAACGCTGAATTGATCGGATTCGTTCTCCACGTAATCACCAAAGTCTTTTATAGGCTCTCTTACATATCTTCCTAACAGGTATGCAAGAAGCAGAATCAACATGATACGCGCAATGATATCCGCCCATATGTTTCGTCGGAAAAAAATAATAGAAATCTCCAGGCTGCCGATCACAAAAACTGACATTAAATAAAACACCAAAGCCAGCTTATAAATGGTCAAATAAACAGAATCCCTGCTCATAAATATAGCGAAAACAGCAAAACTCACATACATTATAAATGCCGACATCCGCACGCAGCTCTCCCAGTCAGCCACATACCAGCCGCAGGCAAGGACGCTCACTGCCGTGCAAAAACACGTATAACAGATCGATGCCTTCTTTTTTTCAAACCGCGGTTCGGATAGCAGAGAAAATAGAAGAACCACACCCGCAAGACTGATTGCATACCGAATATAAGCTATGTATACAGAACCACCTAACATTCTTCATGCCTCTTTTCCAGCCTGTCAAATTTCAAGCAATTTTCAATTACATAATATAATTCTACAATATTTTTGCACTGAAAAAAGCGTCAGACAGCAATTGTTACCTGACGTTTATTTTCACGGTCATTTTTAACGGGAAAAAGTCAACCTATGAAAATTTTTTATGCTATACTAGACGCAGAATCAACAATCTGCGACCACGGAAAGACTTTGCCGCTGTTATTAGCATCACAAAGAACTTTCTAGGAAATGCTAAAAGAAAATAATGACAAATTTAAAATCGCGGGATTGTGCTGCGCTTAGACCTGCAGTTACAAAAGAATGGAGACAGATATGTACAGGATTTTAACAGTAGATGACGATCCGATAATACTGGAAGATAATAAAACATACTTCCGCGCAATGGGATATGATGTGATCTGTGCGGACACGGCGGAAACGGCGGAAAAAATCATTTTGTCCAACGCTCTCGACTGCGTCATTCTGGATGTTGACCTGCCTGATGGAAGCGGCTTCGCACTGTGCGAAAAAATACGCGCAAAGACAGGTCTTCCCATCGTCTTTCTTTCCGGTTATACCGAAGAAGAAAACCGGATCCGCGGACTGTCTGTCGGAGGAGATGATTATGTATGCAAGCCATACAGCTTAATGGAACTGGAACTCAGGGTACAGGCACGCATCCGCTCCGGCCGGGCCGCTGAACCTCCCAAAACGCTCACCTATGGTTCACTCTCGATCTGTCCTTCCTCATGCTGCGTAAGCTACGATACATCCTCCGTCGATTTCTCTTCTTATGAATTCGATGTGTTGTATTTTCTTGCCAGACATCCTAATGAAATTTATACACCGGAGCAGATTTATGATTCTGTGTGGAAAGCCCCCGTCAATAAAGGGCAGAAATCCCTGCAGGTTATTATGGGACGCATCCGCAAAAAACTCTATGATATCTGCCCAGGTCACGACTATATCCAAACCAAGCGCTACAAGGGCTACCTGTTTGTCCCTGACCAGGAATGAACATAGAAACTGGCTATCCCCACAATAACTGACAGCAGTATAGCCCCTGCGACAACCGCTATCTGACTGCCCCTGCGAATATCAGAGCGCGGTTTCTGTTCCTTCACCTGCGCAAGAGCCACACTGCGGTTGACGTTCTCTTTCCGGGCGGGACTGTTTTTGACATTATTGTCATATTTTAACCCCGCATCTGAGACTTGTTCTCTATTCATTGTCTCTTGCTCTGGGTTAGCAGGCTGCCCATCAGCGGCCATTCTTGACTCTGTGTTTGAGGACCGCCCTTCGTCAGTCAATTCTGGATCTGCATGCGCGGTCTGTTCATTATCGGCGTCTTTCGGCGTATGCACAGTCTGCTCGTTGTCGACAGCTTTCGACTCCGCAAACGTGGCCTGCTCATCACTGACATTCGGGTCCTGCGTATGTACTGCCCCTTCTGTATCAATATTTTGAACACCCGCTTCAGGATCTGACGAAACCGCCGATAAACCGCCATCGCTTTTCTGCGGCTCATCCGGAGGATTCACAATGGAAGTTCCACCACCCCGGCTGCCGCCTATGTCTTCCGCATAATCCAGGTTGTCGACCGAATAGCGCAGCACATTGGAAAAGTACGAAACCCCGTTATCATTCCATCGCAGACGAATATATATGTTTGGCTGTGCTGCCCTGTCAAACTTTTCTGCTGGAACAAAGATAAAAAAGCTTTCACCTTCTGTCTCTTCGGACATGAACCAGGTTTTTCCATCGAAAGAATACTCCGATATTACTTTGATGGACTGAGACTCCTGCGATTTTGTATACCACCCTTGAAACAAATACAGGTTGTCATATATGGAAGCCTTCACATCCATAAATGTCAGCGGATAATCATTATAGACAACTGTGCACTGTACCGGTTCAGCCGAAAGCACATGCAAAAAGGAACCCTTCAGCTGAAAACGCCTCCGTTCCTTCTGCTGCCTTTCAGTTCCCTCCAAGTTCCATGACAGCAGCACACTCTCATGCTGACTTAACCGCCCCTGACGATTGACCGTACAATCGATCTGCTCCGGAAGTACCTCCTTTAGCGTTTGTCCCTTTTCCACAACGATACATGGAGAGTCCATATCCGTCACAAAAGGCATGTCCGCGTAATGAATACTCCCCGATATATGGCAGTCTTCCTCTACCAGTCCGGCGCCTTCCTCCTGCCATAAGGCGCACCGGCTGCTCTCAACAGCAATGCCTGACAGGGAAAGCGTCCCTCCTTTTGCCACATAAAACAGCCCTTTACCTTCCGGCTGTCCGGAAAAGATGAGATGGTTGTCACTCATAAACTCGGCCACACCGGTTACAGTGATTGTATAAATATCCGTATCGACAGAAACAACCGGTTTGTTCATCCCATCGGGACAAAAAATATATGTCTCATCCAAAACCACATGATCCGTCAGTTTTACCGTACCGCCGGTGTTTTTGTGCGACTCCAGCCACTCGATCAGATCCTGGCCAGTGGATACGCTTTCTCCCGAATCTGGACTGGCTGAAATCTCTTCCATCCACTCTGTCTTAGCATTGACAGACGGCTCCATAACCGGCTCTACAGACTCCTCTGTTGGTTCGCTAAGCCCTGGCTCAGCTTCAGCCGGCAGCTCCTCGATGGGTCCTTCAGCAGACCCCGCTTCGGCCTCATCCGACGGCTCCTCGATAAGTTCCTCGACAAGACCCGGCTCAGCTTCGGCCGGCGGCTCCTCGATCGGCCCATCAGTAAGTCCCCGTTCAACTTCGCCCGACGGCTCCTCTGTTTTTTCCTCAACAGGCCCCGCTTCGGCTTTGTCCGACGGCTCCTCGATTGGCCCTGGTTTCGGTTCCGCCTCCATCACAAATTCAACATTTTGCTCCGCTGCCATTGCAACAAGGAAATCAGCCTTATAAAATAGATATGTAACTATTAGAATTAGTATCAAAAACTCACACTTGCTTTTTTTCATGTAATTATTCCTTTATCGCTGGTGTTCAATATCTACTAAATTGTTATCTGCATTTCAGGAGGACTAAGAATGACCATAAAACAGACCTTACTCTCTACATCTGCTTTTCAAACAATTCTGATCATTGCCGGCACGTTCCTTTTCAGCCTGCTTGGGTTGTTGACAGTAACCCGGTATGATAATAAATATATAACAAAAACGGCTCTCACACAAGACAACCTTTGCATCATTCCAGAAAAAGGATACGCTTCCCTTGTCGATGGCTGGGAGCTTTATCCTGATCTTCTGCTTTCCCCAGGCGATTTTTCTTCCGGAACACTGCCTCATTACAACACCTGGGCTGGAGAATATCCAAATCTTGCTCTATTCCATGAGGATAACAATCCATACGGAACCGCAACATGGCGCCTGCATCTGCATGGAAATGGCAATGTTATGCTCTATTTACAGGAACCTCTCTGTGCGACAAGAATTTATGTAAACCAAACTTGTCTGGGCGGAATGGGCGAGGTGTCTTCCGATGCTTACTCCCCCCTCATCAAAGACACTGCTTATTCCTTTTTCCTCGACGGTGAAGCATGGCTGCTTATCCAGACCGCCAATTATTCTCACTATTACGGGGGAATCTGGTACGCACCCATAATCGGAGATGCGGACAGTGTCAGCCATCTCATCGCCTCCCGCATGCTCATCTACGGGCTGTTATTCTTTTCCTCTCTCACACTCGCCCTGTTCTGCATTGTACTCTGGGAACGAAAAGAAAACGACGGCAAAAGCGTCACCTTTTATTTTGGCATGCTGAGCCTGTCCTTTGCCCTGCGGATCTGCTATCCATTCTTAAGGCTGTTCGGCGTGCCGCTTGTGCGTACACTCTATGCCGTGGAAGATGCCGCCGCTGTATCCGGCATTTACTTTTCCATACAGATTGCCCTCCTGCTGTTTTTGCCGGAAGGTTTTAGGCGCCTGAAAAAAGCGCTCACCCTTCTTACTTTTGGCGCATGCGGCTTTGTCATCTTTGTTCCTCTGTTTGTACTGCCTGCCGCCCCCGGTCTTGTTCTGCAATATGGACCACTTGTTTCCTGGTATAAAGCATCCATGGCGTTCTTTTTAATCAGCCTGACTGTCTATGGCAGTTTTATGGGGCTTCCCCATACGAAAACCGTTCTTGCCGCCTCTGCTGCCAACGGTGTCTGCCTGTTTTACAACGTCCTGTCCATCGGATCCTATGAACCGTTTGTCGGCGCTTACCCGGAAGAATACGGCGCATTCTGCATGGTGATCGCCTTCGCCATCTTGATGGTACAGCGCAGCCGGAAAATGGCAGAGGAAAATAGAAAACTGAACCTTCACCTGCAGGAGGAAGTCAACGAAAAAACGGAACATCTGCAAAAGCTCCTCATGGAGAGAGGACAGCTCATTGCAGAACTTGGCCATGACATGAAATCCCCTCTGACTTCCCTCTCAAACATGGCGCAGATTATACGGCTGAATGATATTATGCTGGATGAAGAAACTCATAAAAGAATGATACACATAGAAGAACAGTGTCACATTCTATCTGAGCGCCTGAAGTCCATCCAGGAAATCGCCGCCCATACAACCACTCCTGCCAAAATGGAGCCTGTGCAGCTAAATATCTTCCTCTCAGATTTTTATCACCACTGCCGCCCCATCATAGAACTCTACGGCCCAAATTTTCTTAAAATTATCACGCCGCACCCCTGCCATATTATGGCAAGCCAAGAGCATCTTTTCCGCGCGCTGGAAAACCTCCTGTACAATGCCGCTGATTTCACGCCGCCTGACGGTAAAATAACGCTCTCTCTTTCGACAGACGGCTCCTTTGCCTATATCGCTGTCTCCGATACAGGCTGCGGCATACCGGAAAAAGATCTCCCTCATATTTTCCAGCGCTCCTACACCACCAGAGAAGAAAAAGGGGGCCAGGGACTTGGGCTTACCATCACCCGCGCCATTGTTTTAGAACACGCAGGGCAGATTGATGTCGTTTCCAAAGAGGGAAAAGGCACAACATTTACCATCTGCCTTCCCCTATATAACCCTACCGGATCTGGTACACCGATTTCAAATTGAAGTCTGTCGCGTCCCCTTCCAAAATTTTTATCCGCTTTGTGCCCGGGTTCATATCAAAGAAGTTATCAGACAGCTTCACATCGCCGTCCAGTCCTTGAATCTCCACGCTCTTGGCGTAGGCCTCCGCACTGACCACCAAAATATTTTTCTCCCTGCGCCAGGACAGCTTCGGATCTACAAAAGGGAAATGTTTTGGTGCAGTAAACAGACTGGTATTTTCCGAGACAATTGTGTCACCCTGCTCGAAAGAATAACTGATGTAAACCTCGAGCTCATTGTATTCCGAAAAATCCAATTTGGGAAGCCATTGCCCCGACAATGGCTCCACGTTCACTTCCTGCACACCATCCACAATCACCTCTCCTGAAGCCTTTCTGAGGGCCCATCTCACCATCCCGCTTACAGCCTCCATGGTCTCATTGGCCACATGCAGTCTTGCAGACTTCTCTATCGGCTCCGGCTGCGCAACGCAGAAAGGCCGTTCACTTGGCTCCCCCTTCTCCTCACAGGAGATCATCACTGGGGCGAAGGCTCTCTTTTCCGCATAGTGGAGTGCTTTCCACCGGCCAAAATAATCAATGCTGGACCAGGAAGCCACCGGCCAGATATCATTGAGCTGCCACACCACCGTGCCCATACACCGCCCTCGATGTCTCCTGAAATGCTCGATCCCATAGCGGATCGCATCCGCCTGCAGAAGCTGTGACGCATACAAAAGCATCTCAAAATCCGTTGGATAAAGATAAGTGGCCGAGAGATAGGTCATAATCTTGCCGTTCGCCGCCGCATTTCTCTGATGCATCTCCATCACGCGTGAAAAAATGTTGCGGTCCTCTGGCTCTGTAAAAGACGCCACCGTCCTCAGGCAGGGAAACGACTGAAATCCAAACTCGGACATGTAGCGGAAATAGTAATGCCTATAATCCGTAAAAGGTTTATTCCCATGCCATACCTCCCAATAATGGGTATCCCCTCGATTCTCATCCCAGGGATTGTCATAATTTCCTCCCGAGGAAGGGGAAGAAGGCCAATAAAAAGTGGTTGGATCCTCCTCCTCCAAAATCTCCGGTATGATATATTCAAAAATCTTGATATAGTCATATTTCTGTTTTATGGAAGGCTTCCACGCCTTGTCCAGGGTCTGCGTTTCCATCTCATTATTGCCGCACCAAAGTCCCAGGCAGGCATGATGGCGGATTCGGCGCACATTGTCACGGATCTCCGCTCTGATATTGCGCGCAAAAGCACCATCCAGCTCGTAGGACGCGCAGGCAAACATAAAATCCTGCCACACGATAAGTCCCAGCTCATCGCAAATGTCAAAAAACCAGTCATCCGGATAGTAACCACCACCCCAGACGCGAATACAGTTGTGGTTTGCCGCTGCCGCATCCTCCAAAAGCCGTCGCGTGCGCTCCGGCGTCACACGAGATAAAATATTATCCTCCGGAATGTAGTCGGCTCCCATGGCAAAGATTTTCACGCCGTTTACTTCATGGGCAAAACACTGACCCCACTGATCCTGATCCGTGTTCACTGTCATGGTGCGCAGACCGATCCGGCGGCTCCAGACATCCAGCACACACCCCTCTTTGTCCAAAAGCGTCACCTCTGCCCTGTAAAGAGGCTGTTCTCCGTAGCCGTGCGGCCACCAGCGCTTCGGATTCTGCACGGCGATGGTATCCCATCCGGACATCTCTTCCAGACTGTCTCCGTCATCCTTCTTTGTGGACTTCTCCTCAATCAGCTCTCCTTTCTCGTCATAGAGTGCTGTTCGAATCTCATAGTCGCCCCTTTCGGCAAAATCTTCGATCTCAACGTTATATATTATGTAAACTAATTCATTGGAAGCCCGCACATCACTCTGCTTTTCCTTTAATGAATCACTCCATACTTGCTTTATGTAAACTTGATCCAACCGCGCTCCATATCCCCATAGAACAGAGACATCACGGAACACTCCTGCATCGGGCAGTCTCGGACCCCAGTCCCATCCAAACATGCAATGCGCTTTGCGCAGATGAGGAAATCCCCTCATCGCATCCGTAGATCCACCGGTATAAATTTTCTTATTTTCTTCTTCTATATAGTGGGTAGGAGACAAAAGCTCCACCCGCAGCGTATTCTCCCCCGCTCTCGCCGCCTCCTCGATAGCGAACTCCCAAATCCGGTGCATATTATCCGCATGGCCCAGCAGAATATCATTCAAGTACACATCTGCCAGCGTATCGATTCCCTCAAAACGAAGCAGCAGGAAATCACCTGCAAGCTGTTCCTCCGTAAGCAAAAAGACAGTTTGAAAACAAAAATCATTTTCCATCAGTTTCAGGGCCTCCAGCTCATTCATTCTGTCATAGGGATCAGGCATAAGCCCCTGTCCCAAAAGATTCCCATAGACAGAGCCGGGGATTACAGCCGCAAGCTCCTTTCCGTTTACCCCGAACACATCGTTCTCACCCACAATCTTCAACCGCCATCCGCTGCCGTTCAACGTCATTTTTTTCATAAATTGTTCTCCCATTTTCCTATTCATTATTCATCAGGATGAAAATCCTTTCCACACTAAATATCATATCGTAAACGTTTAAGTTTGTCACTGTTTTTTCTGCCGCCGCTTTTTGATGATTCCTGTATTCATTTATATTTTTGCTTTTATCCCTTCATTTTTTGCTAAAAATGTGATAGATTACAAGAGAAACATCGCTTGTAGAAACCAGCCGTCCATTTAACAGGAGAAAACAGATATGAGTCTTTCCCACGACACTTCAAGCAGCAGCGCCGCAAAACAGCACAAAAAAAGAACGCCGAAGCAGATTGCGGCGCTCATTTGCGTGATTCTCTTAATCGCCATGTATTTGGTAACCTTCTTAATTGCCTGTCTGGATCTTGGCGACTCGGGCAGACTCTTTGCCAACTGCCTGCTTGCCACCATCGCACTGCCCATCCTTCTGTGGATCTATATCTGGCTCTACGGCATCTACCAAAATAGACACAATATGGCGTCACTCGATATCATGCACAGCGACGAATATACCGGGACAAATCTTGCAAGAGAAACAAAGGATACCGCTTCCTCTTCCGACAGTGAAGCGGCGGATTATGCCAGCCGTTCTTCCGACGGATCACAGGCTCAATAAAGAAATGGAGAGAGCAGCTTGTGCCGAGAATCGGAAGCCCATCCCTGATCTTCCCCCGAAGCTTTTAACAATGCCAGTTTATGATATCCTTTATGACTTCTCCAGCGATGATCAATCCAGCCGTGGATGGCACGAAAGATACGCTCCCTGGGATACTCTTTTGCATCGAAAGCTGCAAAGGTCTTAGCGGCTCCTCCTCGGAATACACTACTTTCAAATGTTCCACATTTCTCTTTTTCAGTTCCCTGCGCATAACTCTGGCAAGGGGACACACTTTCGTCTCATAAATATCCGCCACTTTGAAAGCGGAAGCGTCCAATTTATTCCCCGCCCCCATACTGCTTATCACCGGCACACGGTTTGCCTGGGCCCTCAGAATCAGCTCAATTTTCGCTGTCACGGTGTCCACCGCATCCACCACATAATCATACTCCTTAAAAGGAAACTGCTCCGCGTTCTCCGGCAGAAAAAAGCACTGGTAGATCCGCACATCAGCCTGGGGATTGATATCCAACATCCGTTCTCGCATCACTTCCGTCTTGTAGCGGCCTACACTCTTCCTGGTCGCAATAATCTGCCTGTTGAGGTTTGATAGGCTCACTCTGTCTTTATCAATCAGATCGAAGGCCCCCACGCCGCTCCTGACAAGAGCCTCACAGACATAACCGCCCACGCCGCCAACACCGAAGACTGCCACCCGGGACTGCGCCAGTTTCTCCATGGCTTCTTCACCTAACAAAATTTCTGTCCTGGAAAATTCTTCTCTCATAGCGCCCTGTATTCCTCTTTTTCGAGATAACTCTATCCTTATGGGATAGTTTTTCAGCATAATATCCGGCATACCAAATCATTTCCATTATTTCATGTCAAAAAATATAAAAGCAACAAGGAAATTACTGTTCATAGTAACGAAGATACGCCTTATTGTCAATGCTGTTCAGAAAATTATTATGGTTTTCAAAAGTATCACCCTCTATTGTCAAGCAGACAGAAACGCGTTATACTGATAGAGCATTGATTATCAATCTAATTAAAAGATCTAGAAAGGGGTAATACCATGGAAATCACCAAAGACATTCATTACATAGGCGTAAACGACCACGACATCGATCTTTTCGAAGGTCAATATATGGTAGAAAACGGCATGGCATACAATTCCTACGTGATCACGGATGAAAAAATTGCCGTGATGGACACAGTGGACGCCCATTTTGGAGAAGAATGGCTTGCGAATTTGAAACAGGTTCTGGGAACGCGCACACCGGACTATCTGATCGTACAGCATATGGAGCCTGACCACTCCTCCAATGTGAAGGCCTTCACCAAAGTTTACCCAGACGCGCTCATCGTGGCCTCTGCTCCCGCGTTCAACATGATGAAACAGTTTTTCGGCGTTGACTACGCCGAAAAAAGACAGATAATCAAAGAAGGCGACACACTTTCTCTCGGCACACACACGCTGCAGTTTGTCGCCGCGCCGATGGTACACTGGCCGGAAGTTATGGTCACTTACGATGCGCACGATAAGGTTCTCTTTTCCGCAGACGGTTTTGGCAAATTCGGCGCTCTGGACGTGGACGAGGACTGGGCATGCGAAGCACGCCGCTACTACTTTGGCATTGTAGGCAAATACGGCGTGCAAGTACAAAATCTGTTGAAGAAAGCCGCGGCTCTGGATATCCAGACAATCTGCCCGCTCCACGGTCCTGTTCTGAGGGAAAATATAGAATATTATGTAAACTTATATCAAATTTGGTCCTCCTACGGCGTGGAGTCCGAGGGAATCATGATCGCTTACACCTCTGTATATGGCAACACCAAAGCGGCCGCTGAACTTCTCGCCGAAAAGCTGACCGAAAAGGGATGTCCCAAAGTGGTTGTCGCCGATCTCGCCAGAGAAGATATGGCTGAGTGCGTAGAAGACGCATTCCGATATGGGAAACTGGTGCTTGCCACCACCACATACAACGCGAATATTTTCCCCTACATGCGGGAGTTTATCGACGAATTGATCGAGCGCGGCTACCAAAACCGCACTGTTGCCCTGATGGAGAACGGTTCCTGGGCTCCCATGGCTGCTAAAAATATGCGGGCAAAATTGGAACCATGCAAAAATATCACTTTTGCGGAAACTACGGTACAAATCCGTTCCGCCTTAAACGACGAAAACCGCGCGCAGATCGAGGCGCTGGCAGAGGAACTGCTCAAGGAATAATCCGATGAAGCATGGCAGGCCAAGTATGTCGTCCATGATAGGAAACAGGTTTTTTAACGCTCTTTACGATGGCATCAAGCTCACTATATCCTAGTATGATCTACCTTAATTGCTTATATGTTTCGCGTCGGATAAATTTTTATATGCAGGGCGGAAGAGAGAGGCGATGCGGTGGTATCGTTGACCGATGACAACGAAGCAGATGGAAATATATACAAGTGAAACCTAAGGTTAATTAAGGTTAATCATACTAGTTATCGCATCCATTCCCTTTCCCATGATGGCCGCTGCCATGATGTTCTTTTTCGTTGTCTGCCTGTACACCGTGAGCGCATGCATCAATCCTGTCCCTCAACTCACCCATAGTCATCTCGTGACAATCTTCAATTGTGACACTCCCGTCATATTCCAAGAGTTCCAGGTAAGTCCTGTATTTGCCAAATGACATTTCATGCCGGTGCGCTTCCTCCATGCAGGAGAGATCGCTGGTATATGTCAGAGCGCTATACTTTTCAAGTAATTTGCTAGACTTAAGGTTTTCCAAAATTTGCTCTGATCTGTCTGATATAACCGTGAAAACCAGAATGGAATCCTTACCCAGATATTTCATGTACTTATCGTCATTTAACAGACGGTTAATAGCCTGCATATATGAAACATTCTTAAGAGGTATCTGTCCTGTTATTCCTTTTCCTTCATCGCTATATGTCTCGGAATAAACCACCCTCCCAAAACGGTTAACACTGAGTTCTATGGATGGGTTCACATCAATACTGATGTAGGAAACTGGTTTGCTGTACACGAAGCCCCCCGCTGTCCCGATAAGGCAGAGCAATCCAAATACAGCCAGTGCATAACTTGGGACAAAGCGCGTCCTGACGCGATACTTCCTTCGCTGCTGTTCATTCAGGTACTGTAATGTATTTTGCTTCAATTTTTCTGTCGCCTGAATATTTTTCATGCTTTCCCAAATCAGATTCATGCCCAATCACCTCCTAACTTCTCACGCAGCAAAGTTTTTGCCCTGGCAAGCCATGTATATATTGTATTTTCTTTTCGTCCCAGTATTCCCGCTATCTCTGCGGCGGAATATCCTTCATAATAATAAAGATAAATAACATTCCGATATTTTTCAGGAAGATTTAACACCACCTCCAGTATCCCCTCCATCGTATCGTCAAGCGCTTCCCCCTCCTCGGCAATCACGTCCAGAGGCACCCACTTTCTGCGAGAAAAATACCTGAGCATGTCCTTGCAGGCATTGATTGTAACTCTTGCAAACCATGCCTTTTCATGTTCACTGCTCTCAAAGGAGTCCTCATAAAGCATGTATTTCAAAAAGACAGTTTGAAACACATCCTCCGTATCATCTCTGTTTTTCAAATGTACAAAGCATATTCTCCGCACCATATCCGCGTAGGCTTCCAAGGCAGAGTTTATCTCTTCCGCATTTTTCAAGACTGTTCTCCTTCTGTTTTTGCCTAAGCAAAACCCCGCTGATCCACAGCGGGGTTTTGCGTTTTTTACCTGTGATGACCGGAATGATGACTGGAACTGCCGTGATGGTCAGAGCCGCTGTCATGGTAGGAACTGTCGTCATAATGATAAGATTCGTCATGATAGGAATCATGATAAAAGCCATCATAACTTCCCTGGTCATACGTGTTGTCATTGCCTCCGTCCGTTCCACACCAAATCATAGAATCCGTCTCATAGTCATAATAATAGCCATGCGCCGCTTCTTCTGCCGATGCCGTCATAACAGTGCCGCCAACCATAAAAGCTGCCGCAGCCACCGTTACCGCCAACTTTGCCACCTTTCTTTTCATGCCTTCTACCTCCGTTTACTTATTCTTAGTTGTTCTGTTTCATAAGTAATACGTCTAACAAAGCCAATTCCTTTCACGCAGGTGGAAATTTTTTAATGTACGTCACTTACCCCCAGCTTCCGCAATTCCTCGACCGCCTGTGCCTTATTTTTGAAATGTATCGTATGTATACCGAACTTCTCCGCCCCCTCCAAATTGCGCACCGTGTCATCCATGAAAACACACTCTTTCGGCGTCAGATTGTAACGGTCAATCAAAAGCTGATATATCTCAGGCATGGGCTTTATCATTTTTTCCTGGTAGGAGAGAATTCCCCCGTCCATATACGGAATGAAGTCAAGTGCCGCTGCGCACTCTTTGTGCCCCCGTTCGGAAAAATTTGACAGATACAGGCACCGATAGCCCTTAGCCTGTAATTCCTGTATCCACGGAATCGCATAGTCATTGCGGAAAACCATGGCTCCAACATCCCGGACAGCCATCCTAATCTCTTCCTCAATTTCAGGATCATTGGCAATAAATCCCTGCAGGATCTCTTCTTCGCTCATGACACCCCTGTCAAACTCATTCCACAGAGGACTCTTCACGGTAGCTTTACTAAGACGATCATATATCTCTTCCGTAAAGCCAAAACTGCGGAAATGCTTTTCCCAATTAAAATCTGCAAGTACATTTCCGATATCAAATATAATTGTCGTGATCATTTTCTTCCCACTCCATCATTCAGTCATTTTCCTTAGTCAGGCCATCGTGTTATCCTGCACCTGTCTGTCATTGCTTCTTGTCCCCCTTATAAGTTAACATAACTCAATCAACATCTCGCAAGACCATCCACATGAAGTACCTCACCGCTGATATAAGATGCCATATCCGACGCCAGAAATACGAAAGCATTCGCAATGTCTTCCGGCTGCCCCATTCGTCTGAGTGGAATCTGCGCAATCATCGGGTCAATTACTTCCTTAGGAACCTTGCGCATCATATCGGTGTATGTGATGCCTGGCGCTACCGCGTTGACACGGATTCCCTTCGGTCCAAGCTCCCTGGCCAAAGACAGCGTAAATCCGTTGACCGCAAATTTTGACGTAGGATAAGCGATTCCCGCAGGCTGCCCATACTGGCTCACCATAGAAGAGGTGTTCAATATCACGCCGCTTCCCGCCTCGATCATATGGCTGCTCACTGCTTTTGCACAGTTGTATACACCCTTGATATTCAAATCCATCACCTTCTCAAAGGTTTCCACCGTGTACTCTGTAAAAGGCGTGCTGTCTGAGACACCTGCATTGTTCACCAGAATATCTATTTTTCCATACTTCTCAATTATGTTGTCAAAAGCCGCTTTCACAGCCTCGTAGTCGGACAGGTTCGGAAAAATACCTTCCACCACCGCCTCCGGATAAGTCTCTTTCAATTGACTCACCGCCTTGTCCGCTGTCTCCTGCCGGCTCGCGCACAGTACTACTTTCGCGCCCTCCTTGAGAAACGCCTCCACTGTAGCAAAACCGATACCCCTGCTTCCTCCTGTGACAACCGCAACCTTGTTCTCCAGTAACATGACCTTTCCTCCTTTTCTTTTACACTTTCTATTTTATCATACCTACCCTGCAGACAAGGCAGCGAAAAACATTCCCCCGCTGCCCCTCATTTTCCATCTTTTGTCCTACTTACTCAAAGGACTCTCTCTGTAGATTATATCTTCTCTGCCAGGGCCATTCGACACCATAGTAATAGGATACCCAATTTGCTCCTCAATAAACTCTACATATTTACGGCAATTCTCGGGCAGTTCCTCATATTTTCTGATGCCCCGTATCTCAGCCTTCCAGCCCGGCAATTTTTTCAATACAGGCTTCGCCTTCTCAAGCTTACAAGTCACCGGAAAATCTGTGATTACCTCGCCGTCCACCTCATAGCCCACACACACCGGAATCTCATCCAAATATCCCAGCACATCCAACACCGTGAACGCCACATCCGTGGTTCCCTGAAGACGACATCCATATTTAGAAGCCACACAGTCAAACCAGCCCATCCTTCTGGGACGCCCCGTCGTTGCTCCAAACTCACCACCGTCACCGCCTCGTCTTCGAAGCTCATCCGCCTCGTCTCCAAAGATCTCCGACACGAATGCACCCGCACCCACCGCGGAGGAATAGGCCTTACATACCGTGACAATCTGTTTGATTTCGTATGGGGGAATCCCCGCACCGATAGCACCGTAGGCAGCCAGCGTAGAAGAAGAAGTCACCATCGGATAAATGCCATGGTCGGGATCTTTGAGCGTCCCTAGCTGCCCTTCCAAGAGCACCGTCTTTCCATCTTTCAAAGCCTGATTCAGATAGTTAGACACATCGCACACGTAGGGTGCAATCATCTCTCTGTACTTCTGCATTGTCTCGAACAATTCGTCAGGAATGAGTACCGGCTTGTGATAGAGATGCTCCAAAAGCACATTCTTTGTCTCACAGACCCGGTTCAGCTTGTCCCTCAATACTTCTTCATCAAAAAGCTCACTGACCTGGAAGCCGATCTTCGCGTACTTATCTGAATAGAAAGGCGCAATACCCGACTTCGTAGAGCCAAAAGATTTCCCTCCCAGCCTTTCCTCTTCATACTGATCAAACAAAATATGATAAGGCATCACGATCTGACAACGGTCAGATACCAGAATCTTAGGCATAGGTACCTCTCTGTCCGTGATGGATTTGATCTCATCCACCAGCAACGGGATATTGAGTGCTACGCCATTGCCTATAACACTGGTGATGTGCTGATAAAATACACCGGACGGCAATGTATGTAACGCAAATTTGCCGTAATTATTTACGATTGTATGTCCCGCGTTCGCGCCTCCCTGAAATCGAACTACGATATCTGCTTTTTCTGCAAGCATATCCGTAATTTTTCCTTTTCCTTCGTCGCCCCAATTGGCGCCAACTACTGCCTTCACCATAATAAACTCCTCCTATTTATCCCGTTTTTGCTCATGGGCTTTTTTCCAGGCCTTTATCTCTTCCAATCTCTTTTTCAGCGCTGCCTCCTCACCCATACCCGCCGGACGGTAATATTCC
This sequence comes from Lachnospiraceae bacterium UBA7060, assembly GCA_002493835.1. Classification (GTDB taxonomy): domain Bacteria; phylum Bacillota; class Clostridia; order Lachnospirales; family Lachnospiraceae; genus UBA3282. The sequence goes on from DLAA01000096.1 coordinate 26,951, forward strand.
CGCCCCAGAAGGGCGTCAGGCAGACATTGCATATTGGTCAGTTTCTCCTCTGTATCATGGGCGTACTGATAACCTTTCCCGTAATCCAGCTCCCGCATAAGCCCTGTGACACCGTTTCGAATCACCAGCGGCACTGGCTCTGCCAGATCCTTGACTGCATCCTCCTTCGCCTCATTGTAGGACACTTCCATTGCATTTGACTTAGGAGCAAGCGCCACATAGACAACCGCCTGGGTCAAATGCACATTACACTCCGGCATCCCCAAAAAATGGCATGCCTGATAAGCCGCAACCGCAATCTGCAGCGCACGGGGATCTGCCAGCCCTACATCCTCGCTGGCAAAACGCACAACCCGCCTCGCCACATAGAGGGGATCTTCCCCTGCCTCCAGCATCCGGGCCAGCCAATAAACCGCAGCGTCCGGATCAGAATTTCTCATAGACTTATGCAATGCGGAAATGAGATTATAATGTTCCTCCCCTTTTTTATCATATAAAAGGGATTTGCGGGATGTACACTGCTCCAGCGTCTCCCTGGTCACTGTGACAGCACCCGCCGCATCCATCTCTCCGTTTAACACCACCATCTCCAGCGTAGAAAGCGCATTTCTGGCATCCCCGTTTGCGAAGACAGCTATCATTTCCAGCAGTTCTTCATCAATCTCTACCCTCTGACTGCCAAACCCCCTTGGATCTGTCAGAGCGCGCGACAAAAGCCCTTTTAAATCCTGCGTCGTAAGCGCCTGCAGCACAAACACTTTACAGCGGGATAAAAGAGCGCTGTTGATCTCAAAAGATGGATTTTCAGTAGTCGCACCGATCAGGATGATGCTTCCCTTCTCCACATAAGGCAGAAATGCATCCTGCTGTGCCTTGTTAAAACGATGGATCTCATCTACGAACAGAATCGTCCGCACACCATACTGCCTGTTTTTCTCCGCTTGTTCCATAACGGTACGTATCTCTTTAATACCGCTCGTCACCGCAGAAAAATCAATAAAAGAAGACTTCGTCTTATTGGCAATAATTCTGGCAAGGGTAGTCTTCCCCACGCCGGGCGGCCCCCAGAAGATCATAGAAGATATCTGATCCTGCTCAATCAGCCTCCGCAATACTTTCCCTTTTCCCAGAAGATGGCTCTGACCCGCATACTCTTCCAGACTTCCGGGCCTTAATTTTGCCGCCAAAGGCTGCGGCATTTCCCTGTCAAACAATGATAACTGTTCCACGTTCTTTATCTCTTATTCCATTTGCTATTACTGTCGTTATTGTTGTTCTCCTTTTTGGAGTCATGCTCGTCTTTTTGGGCGATATCTCCCGACGGAGCCGTAGTCTCCAGCAGGGGAACAACTCCTTCCGTATTCATAATACACTGTCCCTGGAATACGGCATTCTCATCTACCACCAAGCTCTTCGTGCGGATATTTCCAATCACCTTACCGGTGGAAGCCACCTCGGTTCTTCCGCCAGAGGTCAGGTCACCTTCCAGCGAACCGCCAATGATAATACTGCTGCCCTTCACATTGCCCTTCACTTTGCCAGTCGAACTGACAATCAACGCACCGTCTGTCTCCACATCACCGGTTACACTGCCCTCCACGCGGACGGCATCTTTCGCGCGGATATCGCCATTTACCACCATATCGGCACCTATGACACTGCTGATCCTCGCATTAATCTGTTCTACAGACTTTTTCCCCAACATAATTTCCTCCCCTTATCCTTTAATCTCAATTAGCTCAAGCGGATCCACATAGCTGTCATCCTTGCGGATACTGTAGCCTGTCTCCGTATTGTCCTCTCCCACTAGAAAAAGCACCCCGCCCTTCACTACCTGGCTGCCTTCCTCCACAATAGGGCTTCCCAGATTCCGATAAGTGGTGACATAACCGTTTCCGTGATCGATTACAACATAGCTTACCTCTCCTTCCGCTTCCCGGACTTCCTTTACCGTACCAGGCGCTGTTGCCACAACCTTAGTACCTTCCGCTGCTACGAAAATGAGCTCTTTCCACTCTTCATTCGCCTCCACCTTCAGAGTGTTCTCCTGTGTATCGTTCTCGTTCTCGTCCCCGTCATCAGTCTGCGCCTCATCAGCTGCAGCCTCTTCCTCCTTGATCTGTGCTGCGCCACTCATGGGAAAACCTCTGGGTATATAATTTTCCTCATGGGCTGCCACCAGCTCGTGCTCTTCCTCTTCTTTTCGGCTGATCGTTTCCTCCAGAGAAGAAACCTTCCCCTCCAGAATTTTTTTCTCCTCCGCAAGTTTTTCATTCTCAGCCTTGAGCTGCACGATCTGCTCCAGCTGTTTCGTATTTCGCTCCGAAGATCCAGCCATGGTAATAGTGGTATATACTGCATAGCAGATAACCGCTACAAGCAGCATAAAAGCAACTACTGCCACAGCAGCCGTCCTGACATGCATCCGTCGATAATTCGCATTAGGGGCATCTGAAGTCAGGATTATCGTATAAGTGATCTTTCTCTTGCGCAAATCAGTGCTCATAAATAAGGTCACCTCCACTCATCCTTTTCATTCTAACACATCTTGCGCAAGAAAGACATAATATTTTTATAAATAGTTCAACCCCTTCGTTGAAAGCGCCCGCGCAGCGTTCAGCACCGCCAGAATCATCACACCCACATCCGCAAAAATCGCCCACCACATGCCCACAAGACCAACAGCGCCCAAAAGCAGGCAGAGCAGTTTTACTGTCAATGCAAAAACAATGTTTTGATGAACAATCCTCAATGTTTTTCTGGAAATCTGCATGGCCAGCGCGATTTTTGACGGATCATCGTCCATCAGCACGATATCCGCTGCCTCAATGGCCGCATCCGACCCTAACGCTCCCATTGCAATCCCCAAATCCGCCCGGGACAGCACCGGTGCATCGTTGATTCCGTCCCCCACAAAGGCCAGCTTTTCTTTCTTTCCCTTCTTGGCAAGAAGCTTTTCCACCTCCTCCACTTTATCTGCGGGTAAAAGCTCGCTCCTTGTCTCATCCACTCCAAGCTCTGCCGCCACAGCATCCGCCGCAGCTTTGGTATCACCAGTTAACATAATTATTTTTTGCACGCCCGCTTTCTTCAAATCCGAAAGAGCTTCCTTTGCCCCCGGCTTTACCACATCAGAAATCAAAATACAGCCCGCGTACACACCATCCACAGCCACATGTACCTGTGTTCCTGTACCGGACTGCTCTAAAGGGGTAACCTTTATTTTCTCCATCAATTTGCGGTTACCAGCGGCTGCCAGCCGGCCATCCACATAGGCACAGACTCCGTAACCGCTGATTTCCTCCACGTCCTTCACACGGCTTTCGTCAATCTCCTGCCCGTATGCCTCCCGCAGACTTTTGCTGATAGGATGATTGGAATAACACTCCACATAGGCGGCATACTCGATCAGCTGCTCCTCGGAAAAACCTACAGCTGTCTCCTTGTCCGTAACCTCAAAGACACCCTTCGTCAGCGTCCCTGTCTTGTCACAAACTACATACTTCGTCTCAGAGAGGGCTTCCAGATAATTGGAACCCTTCACAAGAATCCCTTTGGCAGAAGCCCCGCCGATACCGCCAAAAAAGCTCAACGGAATGGAAATTACCAAGGCGCAGGGACAACTTATAACCAATGTAGTCAACGCCCTTGTCACCCACATACTCCAGTTTGGCTCATACCCGAAAACCAAACATAGAATCGGCGGCAGAAAAGCCAGTGCCAGCGCCCCGTAGCAGACCGCCGGGGTATAATATCTGGCAAATCGTGTAATAAAATTCTCGGACCGTGATTTCTTCATGCTGGAGTTCTCCACAAGCTCCAAAATTTTTGAGACAGTAGATTCCCCAAACTCCTTTGTCGTGCGGATTTTCAAAAGTCCCGACATGTTCACGCTGCCACTGATCACCTGATCTCCCACCGATACCTGCCTAGGAAGACTCTCTCCCGTCAATGCACTGGTGTTGAGAGCTGCCTCCCCCTCCTCAATGATACCGTCGATCGGTACTTTTTCGCCAGGCTGGACAAGAATTATCGTTCCTATCTCCACCTCATCCGGATCCACCTGCTCCATGTGTCCATCCACTTCTACGTTTGCATAGTCAGGACGAATATCCATTAATTTTGCGATATTTCCACGGCTCCTTCCAACCGCATAACTCTGGAAAAGCTCACCGATCTGATAAAAGAGCATGACTGCCACTCCTTCCGTATACTCCCCCAGCAATATTGCCCCAAGCGTCGCTGCCGTCATCAAAAAATTCTCGTCAAAAACTTCCCCGTGGATCACCCCAAGAACAGCCTTTCTCAAAATATCATATCCAATAATCAAGTAAGGAATCATAAAAAGCACAAATCGCAGTCCCGTTATATCTGCTGGTATCAAAGAAAATACTACAACCAGAACCGCGCTGATCAGAATTCTTATAAAAACTTTCTTTTGCTTCTTTGTCATCTTTCCTTCTCCTTTTTTCTTATATTATTTATATGAACATTTAAACATATACTTAATCGTTTGTCAATCTTATAATTTGTTTTTAATATAGGAACATGCGACAGAGTAAATCATTGAATCGAGTGCGCGGGCGCTCGATTTGTTAACTTGATAGGTCAAGTAGACATACAAAAAGGACAACCTCAGCCGCCAAGTGTTCCTCCGGGATTTTCATGTGTGAACCGAGACACTGGCGATACGTTTCCGTACTCCTCCCAGAACTGATGTTGTCCTTTTTTATTGTATCATAACAGAAGCTGTAATCATAGACAGTGCCAGCAAAAATTGCGCAGTAATTCCTGCGGCGCAGAAAAACTCTTTCCTCAGCCCGGATTCACATGCACCATAATATGCTTCACCTTGGAAAAATTCTTTTCAATCGCATCATGGACGCTCTCCGCAATGCCATGGGCTTGGCGCAGGCTTTCCTCCCCATCCGCACGTATTTCAATATCCACATAAATCTTATTGCCAAAAACACGGGTATGTAACAAATCTACCCCCAGAACACCCTCCTGATTCAACGCACAGTTCTTCAAAGCAAGCTCCATCTCCTCGTCGCATGCCTTATCCACCATCTTATCCACCGCATCCATAAAAATATCGTAAGCCGCCTTTTCTATGAAAAAGCAGATAACCACGCTGGCTGCAGGATCCAAAATCGGGAACCCCATTCTTGCACCCGCGATGCCAATCAGTGAACCCACGGAGGAGAGCGCATCTGAGCGGTGGTGCCAGGCATCCGCCATCAGCGCGCTGGAATCAATCCGTTTTGCGTTAATTTTTGTATATTGATACATACATTCTTTCACAAAAATAGAGACCAGAGCTGCCACAAGCGCAAGAATACCCGGCACTGCCAGGCCGGCATAATCTCCTCCTGCCATTTTTTTAACCGCCGTATAACCGATCCCCAGACCTGTAACTGCCAAAATCGTAGCAAGCACAATTGCCGCCACACACTCAAGCCGTTCATGTCCGTAAGGGTGATTCTTGTCTGAGGCTTTTCTGGATATTCTAACGCCAATGATAACCACAACTGTGCTGAACACATCTGAAGCTGAATGAATGGCATCGGAGACCATTGCTCCGGAGTGCGCAATCACTCCCGCTAACAGCTTAAATACAGTCAAAACAACATTCGTCACGATACTGACTGTAGATACCTGCATCGCGGTCTTTTCAAAATCCTTTTCTCTGCCCATCATTTTCACCTTTTCGTATTTCTGTGTTTCTTTCCAATCTATCACATCCTTCTTCTCTGTGCAAGTTCTTTTTATTGATTTTTCATAGATTAAAAATCGGCAGTTCGTCCAAACTAACTGAGGGAAACAGCCAACAAATCTGCTGTTTCCCTCAGAGAAACTCTTTAGAATATTTGATGCAGCGCTCGCGGGAATACTCGTCAAACATTGATTTCCGCCTTCACTCCCAAAAGCTTCCTGTTCTCCTCCAAAATCGGATTTACAATTTCTTTCAAAAACTTTTCCACCTGCAGAGGCGCACGCCCCACATAATTTGAGGGATCCATGGTCTTTTGCAGCTCATCAAGACTCATCGGGAAAGCCGGATCCGCCGCGATCAACTCCAGGAGATTGTTTTCCTTTCCCTCCCGCTTCACATTGGCACCCGCAATCATAGAGAGCTCCCTGATCTTCTCATGCAGTTCCTGTCTGTTACCGCCCATCTTGACCGCATCCATCATAATATTTTCTGTAGCCATAAAAGGAAGTTCGCTCATCAGATGCTTTGTGATCACTTTGTCGTACACCACCAGTCCATCCACCACATTCAAACACAAATCTAAAATCCCGTCCACCGCCAGAAATGCCTCCGGGATTGACAGCCGCTTGTTGGCAGAATCGTCCAGTGTCCGCTCAAACCACTGCACCGAAGAGGTGACTGCCGGATTTAAGGCATCCACCATCACAAAACGGGCCAGAGACGCGATGCGCTCACTGCGCATGGGATTTCTCTTATAAGCCATGGCTGAGGAACCAATCTGACTCTTTTCAAAGGGCTCCTCCACCTCCTTTAAGTGCTGCAGAAGACGGATATCGTTTGACATCTTGTGTGCGGAAGCCGCAATTCCCGCCAATATATTGCAGACTCTGGTATCCACCTTGCGGGAATAAGTCTGACCCGACACAGGATAACACTTTTCAAAGCCCATCTTTTTAGCAATCATGGGATCGATCTTATCTATTGTCTCCTGATCACCTTCAAAGAGCTCCTGAAAGGACGCCTGTGTTCCCGTCGTTCCCTTGGAGCCAAGAAGCTTCAGGCTTCCCAGCACATAGTCCAAATCCTCCAAATCCATGCAGAATTCCTGTGTCCAGAGTGTGGCTCTCTTACCCACTGTGGTTGGCTGAGCCGGCTGGAAATGTGTGAATGCCAGCGTCGGCAGCGCCTTGTATTTATCCGCGAACTTTGCAAGTTCCGCAATCACATTCACAAGCTTCTTTTTCACGAGCTTGAGCGCCTCACTCATCACAATAATATCCGTATTGTCGCCCACATAACAGGAAGTCGCTCCCAGATGAATGATGCCCGCCGCCTTTGGACACTGCTGCCCATATGCGTAGACATGGCTCATCACGTCGTGGCGTACCTCTTTCTCTCTGGCCTTTGCCACATCATAGTTGATATCCTCCGCATGAGCTTTCAGCTCATCGATCTGCTCTTTCGTGATCACGGGCCTGCCATCCTGGGAAAGTCCCAGCTCCATCTCCGTCTCCGCAAGAGCGATCCACAGTCGTCTCCAAGTCCTGAATTTCATATCCGGAGAAAAAATGTACTGCATTTCCTTACTGGCATACCGCTCCGATAAGGGGCTTACATATCTATCTGTACTCATATTCTATTCCTTTCCGCCTTTTTCATAGTAAGGCCTTAAACTTCAATCGAGATTGCACACTTTGATGATACTGGCTTGCTCTCATGGACGTTTAGGAACTGAATTTCTGTTCGTACTCCTCCACCGTCTCCATGATCTCCTTGGCATACTTTGGATAGCGCTCCACCAGCGCCTTGATATCTCTCTGGGAAGTACCCGCTACCATTTCTTTGTTATAATCCATACGCCGCCTCAGAGACTGCCTGCGGATAATCAAGTTGTGCCTGATCTCCACCATCTCCTTGGGATCCAGAATGGCCTCTGTCTGGTGCAGCCAGATGGCTGGATCCTGAATCTGGTAACATTTCAATATCTGCAAAAGCTCCTGTTCGCTGTAATCCAAATCAAGCTCAGCCCGGCGGAATTTTTCCCGCTCTTCCTTCTCAAGTTTATAATTTTCCCACAGCTGTGTCAGTTCTTTTCCACTGGACACCCCGTACTTCATGTAGAGGTACTCAAGAAGATTGGTATTGTTCACATACCGGATCTTTACTTTATTCTGCAGGAGGATGATTTTGTTAATCCCCGTCTCCACCCGCCGCAGTTCCTTTCTGGCGTCCATATGTTTGACATAGATCAGCGTAATCGCCACTGCGGATACACCCGCCGTGGCAAGGTATCCCATCTTCGTATCCATCTCCAGGAAAAACTGTAAAAATAATAATAACAGCACACACAGCCCAAGAGCCGTCACACAGATAATTGCCATACCCCTGGTATCCGAAATCTGCCGCATGACCTCGCTTTTTCTGTAGAGATAGGCGTGCTTCTCCCCCTCCAGGCGGCTTAAGTCCTTACGGATCAGTTCCTGATAATTCTCCGCCTCGGTAATCTTTGTGAAGCCCTCCTCAATTTGATCCTCCATGCGCTCCACCATACGATACTTCTCGTCCGTGATCCGGCGCGGGCGGCCCATGAAGTCAGTTTTTCTCTCCTGCAGAAGAGACACTCTCTTCGCACAGTCCTTAAGCTGCTCCCCCTCCTCCGGCGGCAGTGCTTCGATCTCCTCCATATCCTTCAAATAGGAAGTGACCATGTTGTACTCAAAGTTTAAGTTTTCAAGCTCCCTGGTGGCATCCGCCATCTTCTCCAAGCAATTTCTGACATAGTCGTTTCTCTGCTCTCTGTTGTCAAAGTCTATCTCCCGGGAGGAATCCTCCTCTTCCCACTCCTCGTCCTCATATTCATCATAATTTTTGCGGAATCTGTCAAGCAGTTTCTTAAAAAAGCCCATTTTATCCTCCCTGTTCTCTATCTCATACTTCTGCGGTAACTCTCTTTAAGTCCCGCAGTCAGTTTTCCGATCTCCTCATAATAGGGGGCAGACCCTCCCAGTGCGCCCGTCCCTTCCTCTCTCATCACCTGGTAAGTGACTAGCATTCTGTTCTCATCCGTTCCCTCAAAAGAGCCTTCCGCCTGCTTCACTATCCGCTCCACCTCCAGAGAAAGACCATGATACTCCGGGTGCTTTGCGATATAATCAATATACGCTTTTTCCTGCTGCCCCATACGCAGAGATGCCAAATACATCATCAATCCTTCTCTTTTTCCGTCGGTTTCATAAGCCTTCATAAACCAATCAGCTGCCTGTCCATAAAGGAACATGCCAGCACAGGCTGTCCCCATATTGTGATAGAGTTTTGCCAGAAGAAGCTTCTCATTTTCCGGCACTTCACATATCAGATTCCGATATTGCGCAAAGGCCGCCAGATAACACTTCTCCCCCAGCATATAATCCGCTTTCGCCTTCTTTCTCTCATGAGGGTTCAGCCCTTCGTTACTCCTTACAATCTCCTCCGTCCGTTCAATCACATCCGGCGGATAGATATTTACATATTCCAGAATCGCACCCACAAAAGCCGCCGTGGAACCTCTTCTGTTCAACAGGGCATCCAGCGTATGCGCCAGATCACTCAGCCAGCACTGCTCTTCCAGCCATCTGATCAGTTCCCGCTTCGCAACCTCCGCGTCCAGAAGTTCCGCTCTGTCCACAAAGAGAAAACACAGCTCCTCCACTGAATATAGGTTTACATAAAATCTTTCCATATAGTAAGGACTCTCGGCACGCCGGCCTGTCCCCAGAATCACCTGACTGCTCATCATTCGTCTCCCGCCGCCTATGAAATCTGAAACGTTTCTTCCCAAGTCTGTCCCGTAGATGCGAAAAATTCCCCCAAACCAAGATCTGTCACTGTCACCCGCAGCTTGTCAGCGGAAACCATGGACGCCTCGAGCGCATATCTGGTAAAAGGCGCACCGGTCTGCCCCGCACCCGCAAGTGACATGATCTTTGTCTGGGCATTTTTCCCGTTAAGCGGTGTAATCACAAAAGGAATTTCCTTCTCCCCGCTCAGAAAAATTTCGCAGGATTTATGCAGCTCATACCAGCTCTCGCCGGCATCTAAAAGCGCGTAATAAGATTCCTTTCCCTGTCTGAGCACCTTCATACCAACATTCGCCTTCAACTTATCCGCTCCAAGAAAAATATGGGTCTGTCCTGCTTCGCAGGGATCAAACTTCTCAAGCAGGCTGTAAACCGCCCCTTTGCTGAACAGGTTATTTCCTTGAAAAACCCGCCTTCCCCGGCAGAGAAACTGCAAGGACTTTTTGTGCCACTCCTCCTTGAAGCCGTCTCCCAAAAGATAGGCCGATGAAACAATGCGCCCCTCGCACAGCTTCTCAAGAATTCCCAAAAACCGCTCGTCCGCCAGCCGGAATGCATCTTTCTTAATGTCGTCCTCCTCATCCTCCTCCGGTACCACCACCGTCTCGTATCCCGCCTCCTCAATCAACGTGACAATGGGTGTGGTTCTCTTATTACACTCCATGCGGTAGGTCTTCAAAAAACGTCCGTCATGCTCACATACCGCTACTTGGTATGCCCACAACTCCGATGGCTGATATAACATAAATGAATAAAGGCTCTCTGTGTGACTCTGGAAATAAATATGACTGGTTTTCAGATTCAGATTGGCTGCCGCCTGCAAAAGGACCTCCACCATGCGGTCATCCATCTGCCCCACAGTAAATAAAATGGCCTCGATACCCTCCACAGGCACAATAAAACTCATAATTCCCAGACTCCGCCTGATAAAGAGAGTCAGAAGTGCCACCGGATCATAAGACTCTCCATCCAGCTGGATCTCCTTCCCCTCTCTGGCAAGAGCGAGAATCCCTTCCACCGGAAACATATCCTCCTCGTCCGCACTTCTTAGCGCCTCCTTGCCGTAAAGCCATTGATTTGTCCCTTTTCGTTTACATAACACAAAGGGAATGTTATACTGCTTCGTCCCCACTACCGGCGCAGCTGTCTCCACATCTCCCTCGCCCATGAGACAATAACTGATCTGGGCATACTGTTCACCCAGATCATACCCCACCAGCACACTTCCTCTATGCGGTTTTTCCTCCTCCCTGCGTTCCAAAAACATATTTTTCCCTCTTAATAGCGTGAGTTAGCGCATTGTAAATATCTGCTCCACCATATGATCCTGCCTGTAATACTCCTTCAGCAGGTGTTCCACTGTCTGATAATCATGCAGCGTCTTTCCGATCATAATATCATTCAAAATGCCAAACCGCCCTTCCGGTCTCTCTTCCCCGGCACCAGCACCGCTTATGACATTCTTTTCTGTCACCTGCTCGCCTTCCTCGGTCTCCTCCGTAATATAGTACTTCAGTTTTTCTCCGAAGAAAAGAATAAACTCCTTGACACAGATACCGCCGAACATATCCCGCATTTGATCGTGAGCATACTCTTCCTCCGATTCCATCTCCCCGTCTTCCACAATCAAATAATGAATTGTCACCCGCCCGCCAAATCTGCTTTTATACTCCACCATAGTTTTGTCCAAATAGGCGCTAAGCTGCGGCACACAGCCAAAATAATTACGGTAAAAGGGCATTACAATTTCCTGTGCCAAAAGGGTTTCCAGAAACTCAGTGCAAAGCTTCTGCTCCTCCTCGGTTCTTTCCTGGTCCGCATAGCGGCGCAGATAAGCGATCCCGCAAACCTGGTGAAGCGGGGCATTCTCCTTCCTAAGCTGCTTTATGCTCTCAAACACATAGGACTCCGTCTCCTTGTCATTGACCACATAGTCATAGCAGCAGACCGAAACAAAAGCTGCTCTAACTTTCTCGCTGCCGCCGTTTTTCGTATAATCACGCAAAATCTCCAGCTTTTGCTCCACATACGTCCCTGTATACAACATTTGCTTCAACATCCGCTCACACAGTTTGTAAGTATCTACACTGAATGACTTTGCCAGCCGAAACACCTCCTGCATCTGTCCAATGGATCCTGAAAACCATCGCACCAAATAATTCAAGACATTGTCGTCATACTTTCCCTTCTGTACCACAAAAAAAAGCATGCCCGTAATCAGAGGATCCTGCTCCGGCTCCTTCAGCTCCAACAGCCTGCTGCCCAGCTTTAAAAGTGTCTTCGCGTCTGTATCATAGGGGCCAAACCGCCTCACCCACTCGAATGCCTCCTCGTACATACCCCGGCTTACCATACGGCGGACAATTTTCCCCCTGTCCTTGCGGTCCACATCCTCCGGTTTTAAGGAGAGCAGAAACTCATCCAGCTCCCGCATCCTGTCTTTTTCATAGAAAAAGTCCACGACCATAGGGCGAATTTTCCTTTTTTCTTCCTCCTCAATCCGTTCCGAAGAAGAAAGCAGAACAAAGAGATCGGCATTGTCATCCTGCACCGCAAAAGCAGGCTGGTATCCATAGCAGGCATAAACGGCATAACCCAGGTGATTTCTTACATAAGGGTCAATCAGCGGTACAAGTTTCACAGGATCTAACAGTTCCTTAACTTGATATTCCAAACTAACTGTAAAACAGTTGCCCTCCCCATCGCCCAAAAGCACCTTACAGCCATTGTCATAAATAGGAACAAACGCCCGGCCTTCCGTCAAAGGAAACCTCTTGATATCCGAACGGCAGGGACAGGCGAGAAAAACTTCTTTCGCCTCTTTCGCTCTCGCTGTGACCTCCTGCATAAAAAGCAGGGACACAAGCGACTTCGCCGTCTCCGCATCGATCATGGGAAGAACCACAAACTGGCTGTACAGATAAGCCAGATCCCGGCTAATCCTGCCATATTTGATTTGTTCCAGGACAAAACGTTCAATGGCATCCATATAGTTTACATAAATATCTTCCAGTTCCTTCCGATGTCTATGCACATAGGCGTAGAGTTTCGCTGTGATTTCATAGTGCAGATCGCTCCTGTAGGCAAAATACAGCAGTACCATCTTCGGCAGTTCACCGTCGAAGTCCGCAGGGAGCGACATCATGTAATATTCATAAAGCCTGGTAATGCGAAGATTCTCTAAAACCCCCGCCTGATACCAAGAAAAGCAGTTCTCACCGAAGCGGTTCCCCTTAATCAGAAGTGTGCAAATCTCATACAGTACCTCTTTATGCGGATTCATCTCGTAACAGCCCTTCAAAATCCGAAACAGTCCCTCGGAATATCCTCTCTTCTGTCCTGCGAGATACACAATCTGCAACAGAATCTCCTCCTGCATCACCTCATTTTTAACTGCATAAATCAACACCGCTTCCTCAAAAAGATCCAGCTTTCGAAGCATCGCCGGATTCATACACAGAATGTTCCATGCCTCCAAATAAATCATTGGCGAAGTACACTGACGCCTGAACAACTCTTCCAAAAGCATAAAACGCCTGGAAGGACTCTGGGTATACTCCTCCGATAAATACAGAAGAAGCCAGGCAATCCTCCAATCTCCCCTCCTTTTTTCATAGATCCGCCCCACCATCTCCGCCACCTCATCCACATAAGAGTCCTCCTCGCTTACCAGTGTGGTGAGGTAAAGATAGTAACACCAAAGAGCGGGATCGTCCTCTCTTAGTGAAATCACTCTGTCTTTTAACTTCTCTATCTGCCATTTTGCTTCATTGCCCCTCTCTCTGGACAAGAGCAGCTGGCCATAAAAAAGTTTTACAGCGATATCCCTGTCGTCCAGCTGTTCCAAACGCGCAAGAAGCTTTCCAGTCTCCGCAAGCCAAGTCGAAGCACCGATCTTTTTCAGACGAAAAGCCTGATAATATTCCATCAGCTGCACTGTGAGCTGCTTCTTTTCCCTCCTAATTCCTGTATGCCTGCTGCCCAAGTCGCGGACCACCACGGTGACAGGAATCTGCTGTATTCCATTTTCCCTTATAAGCTGAATGGCACCATAATTATTACCGTCATGGAGCTTCCCATGATCTATATAATAATAGAGCCTGTAAATGTTCCCAAGAAAGGCGTCATCCCCTGCCCTCTCATCCTGCAGCTTGATAAAATCCCCCTCTGCCCGAAGTGTAAGATTACTATACCCCCATCCATTACGATTGATGACAAGAGTATACCGCACAGACTCCACAGGATTTTCAATCCTGATCTCCTTCTCCTCGGGAATATATTCCATCGGCTTCTTTTTGTTGATTTCCAGAAGGAACTCCTCCACATTGTGCTCATTTCCCGGAGTCTGGGACAGGCCTTTGTAGGAGGCATAATACCGCTTGTCATGGCCTGCGAACACCTTTTTAAAGCAAGGCTCGTAGAAAAGCTTCACCGCCTCATTCCAAGAGCTTCTCGCCAAATTCGTGAAATGGAAGAGGTTTCGTATCTCCCCCAGGCTCGAATCGATCTCATCGGTAAGTATGGTCACCTCAAAAGGCAGTTCATACTCCCCCCTGTTTGAAATGATAAAAAAGGAGCCCCTTGCCACCTCCCCTGCCTCCATTCCTGCCGCGTCAAAGCGGTAGAAAATTTCGTCTTCGCTGCCGCTAAAGCACTTCGTAACACACTCCATACGCAGATCCGATGCCGTCACCGCCCCTTCCGTCACAGCTTTCTCAGACCCGCGCACGAAAAAAGACCCCTCGCAGGCCGTATCCGCCTGAAGGGACAAAGTCACCTGCTGGCAGGAAAACCGCAGAGAACCATCGTCCATATTAAATTTGCCTTCTAAAATTTCATCCTCAATCATATGGATAGTATATCATTTAAAAGACTGCCTGTGCAACCCTCTCCACTCAAGTCGACAGATACAAAAAGCTATTTGGCAAGCCTGCTGACTTTTCTCGTATGCCCATCATACCTAAAAAAGGGACTTTTTACAGCCCCTTTTTCATCTTATATTTCTTACATTGCACTGCACTATTTACACGTTAATTATTTCCAACAGATTGTTTGTGATATCAGCCATATGAGAAGACACCTCTTTTGTATTCTGGGAGATATCTACATTGTCGGTAACCACATTAGAAATCTGAATCAGCTGTTTGACAGCAAGATCTACAACGGACACATTCTGCTGCACCATATAGGATATCTCCTCCACATCTTTTCTGGACTGCTCAATATTTTCTACAACCAGACCAAAGGTACTCACTGTCTGCTCCGTAATTTTCTGTCCTTCCTTTACAGCCTCCAGAGAATTCGTGATCAGCTCGTTTGTCTCCTTCGCGGCCTGTGCGCTTCTTGCAGCAAGTTCACCCACCTGGGACGCCACAACGGCAAATCCTCTGCCCGATTCACCCGCTCTGGCAGCCTCAATGGACGCATTTAAGGAAAGAAGGTTCGTCTGCTCAGCAATGGAATTAATCTCATCAATAATTTTCTCAATCTGCATAGACATATCGCTGATCTTTTGCATAGAATTCTGCAGCAATGCCATCTGCGACTGCGTCTCGACAATCTCTCCGGTAGTCGCTGCCGATGCGGCGGTAATCTCTTTGGATGCAGTTACACTGTTGTTTAATTCCTGTGTGAGCTGTTCCATGATCTTCTCTAAGTCTGAAACCGCCTGTTCCTGCCTCTCAGTACCATTGTATATGCTGCCTGCGTTTTCAAGCGTCTTGCCAGATACCTGACTCAATTCCCTGCAGGCGTCCTTTACATTCTGAATCAGCGTCCGGTTGCTCTCTACATCCTGCTCCTGCTGTTGCAGCAAATTTTCATTCTCACGGATATTCTGGCAGATACTTTCCACCATCTTATTGATGCTGGAAGAAAGCTGTTCATATTCCGGAGTCCCCTTCTCGTCTACAGCAATATTAAAATTTCCCTCAGCAATTTCCTTTGTGCTGCTGGTAATATTGTTGATCCCCCGAACAATTTTGCTGTCAACCATCCGGTTGATCATGAAAAGAAGCACTCCAAAAATCACAAGCATACTAAGGGATACAATAAGCGTCTGACTGCGGCGCGCCGCAAAATATTCGGAAGAGGGAAGAAAAGTACCGATTATCATATCCCCGTCTTCCTCGGCATAGTAATATCCCGTTTGACCATTGATTTTCGCCCTTCCATGCCCTGCAAAGTTCTGCGGAAAGCCAGCCTCGACGGCGGACGTGCCTATCAGCTGTGTGTCGGGATGGGCAAGAAGCTGCCCGCCCGCTTTATCAATGGCATAGACATAGCCGTCTGTGCCAAAATCGATATCATTAAGTACCACCGATATCTCTGTACCGGCAAGTGCCTTTTCCAGAACCTCCGGACGTACACCCACCTGCACCAGTCCCTTGGCATCTGTCCTTGCCACGCCGATGTACTGCATGATAATCTTATCTGCCACATTTTCCTGCGGTTCCTGCACAATCTCTATGGAAGGATCATCTACAATCACCATAAACGCATTTGACTGTTCACCGCTCTTCATATCAAAACCCACATAAGCGTCAACAGTGCTGCTGGTGATAATGCCATCCTCATCGATAATATGTACCTCATTCACCATCAGCCTGTCCTTGATCTGAAGCAGCTTTTCCTGATTATCCGCAATGGAAGGATCAGCAGCAAGAATATCGGCAAAACTTCTCGCCTTAGCCAGATTATTTTCCCCGAGATTCTGCGTAAGCTGCGCAATATTTCCCTCATTGCTAGAAAGCTTTTCCCTCACATCAGTCAGCTTGTTCCTGCTGGAAGCCATATTACTATAGTTGTTAGTTACTGTCTGCAGCGTAAATATTGCGATAATGGTGACTGTCAAAGCTACAATCATGTAAATAAAAAGTCTTTGTGTAAATATTTTTTTCATAATGTCCGTATCCTTTCCCGCAGTTTTACACAACTATGCAGCATAATAACCTTCCCTTACGAAACTGGTTATGTCATGCCCTATTTATGATTGTATACGGTATCCCTCTATTTTTCAAGATTAATCGACGCTTCGACACAAATTCATTTCTTCCGCATACCATATTAGGAAGAAAATCCCATGAGGTCTTTTATGGAAAAGCCTGTTTTAAAAAGCACCCAGTCCGAAGAAGCCAACCAAGGCAGACTGCAGATCAATGTCACCGCAAATGTGGGACTGATTCCCATAGAAAACGCAACTATCACCATCTCTTTTACCGGAGAGCCAAACTCTACCGTGGAAACGCTGACCACCGACTCCTCGGGACAGACAAACACGGTAAATTTGGAAACACCTCCCCTGCAGTACAGCCTGACACCTAATTCTCCCATGCCTTACTCGGAGTACACGGTCTCCGTGTCCGCTCCCGGCTATGAGCCGGTTATCGTCTCCGGCGTAGAAGTTCTGCCTGATGTAACTGCAATCCAGAATATTGAAATGACTCCCACGGAGATAACTGAAAATACAGAAGAAATAATCGCCATTCCAGATCACACCCTCTACGGTGACTATCCACCCAAAATCCCAGAGGATGAAATCAAACCTATGGATGAATCCGGAGAGATCGTTTTAAGCCGCGTGGTAATCCCCTCTTATGTCAAGAACTTGCAGACACCTTTTTCATATATTTACAAGGCTTTTACCGTTTTTTGCCCCGAAAAGGATACCTGCTGTTAAGCTATTGTCAAAAAATGCCTTGTCCACTGTAAAATTACTGCAAAACAATCCGACCGGTTTATTCTGTTCCACAGTTATTTTTCCACAAAATTTCTATGTGCTGCTCGTCGTAGACGAAAACTTTATCAACATAACGCCCTATCATCTCTTTCGTCAGTTTGGCAAACCTGCTCCCACCATTCCCGCCTTCCCCGGATTTCATTCTGCAGTAAGCTGTTTCCAACTCCTGCAGCCGTTCATTAAGCCCTGTCAATTCCTCTTCCAGCTCCTTTACTGCCAGTGTGTCTGACTGGAAATGATCTGTCCGCCCATCGACATACTTCTGGTATGACTCAAAATTCTGCCGGTTTAGATCCTCCATCCTCGCTGACAGGGTTCCCTTTTTTTCTTTCAGCATACTGATCTCCTGTCTAAGCCTTCCTGCTTCCTCCATGCGGAGCCTTTCCAGTTCTCCCTCCGCTTCCAGCTTATCCTGCAGCTTACAGAGGATATACTGCTCCATAAACATAACGTTTACCTTGCTGACACAATTCTCCAAAGTATTGGAATAGCGTTGGTAACAGGTGAAGTATGGATTTAATCTCCTGTAATAACTCAGGTTCTTCTTACAACAGCCGCATACCAGCTTCCCCACAAGCGGATGCGTCGGGTCACGCTGCGGGAGTTTTTTCTTCCCCCGCCTTTCCTGCACCCTGTCAAAATCTTCTTTATTTATAATAGGTTCATGGTGCCCATAGAAGACTAACCACTCTTCACGGGGGTTTAGTCGATTCTTCCCACCTACAAAATCCCTCGTATATTTTTTCTGCACGATACTTCCAACGTAAGTTTCATCCCTTAATATCCGGCACACGATGCTGGAACTCCACAGAAACCTCTCTCCTTTCGGTTTCCTGCTCGTCGTGCCTTTTTCGATTTTAAACTGGATTGGTGTTTTTACCCCTGTTTCATTAAACAG
The DNA here is from genome assembly GCA_002493835.1 of Lachnospiraceae bacterium UBA7060. Classification (GTDB taxonomy): domain Bacteria; phylum Bacillota; class Clostridia; order Lachnospirales; family Lachnospiraceae; genus UBA3282. The sequence continues at coordinate 45,139 of DLAA01000096.1, forward strand.
CTTTGCAATCTCTACAGATGTATACCCGTCAAGCGTTAGGGAAAATATCCTCCTGACGATCTCCGCTTCCTCTTTCGCCACCAACAGGGCATGTCTGTCCTTTGGATCTTTCTCATAGCCGAAAGGGCTGCTTGCGCTAACATACTGCCCTTTTTCTTTCCTTATGGCAAGGGAAGACCGCACTTTGTCAGACAAATCCTTGCTGTACAGGTCATAAAGCAGGTTCTTAAAATTTACATCCAGATCAGCGATGCTCCCCTGATAGCTGTTACTGTCATAACCGTCACCTACGGAAATAAAGCGGACTCCTAAAAAGGGGAAAATCTGTTCCAAATAAGAGCCAAGCTCCACATAATCCCTTGCAAACCTGGAAAAATCCTTTACGATAACGCAGTTTATCTCCCCGTCCTTTATCCCTTTTAACATTTCCTGCATACCCGGTCGGTCAAAATTTGTACCCGTATAGCCATCATCACAAAACTCAACCAGTTCATATTCCGTAAAGTTTTCCTCAATATACTTTACCAAAAGCGTCCTCTGCATGGTTATGCTGTTGCTCTCTTCCCTCCATCTGTCATCTTCCTTGGACAGCCGGAGATAGATTGCGATTATGTATTTCTTCATCTCTGACATCCCTCCGTAAACTCCTGAAATCCATTCGGAGAATGCCGTATTTCAGGCATTCTCCGGTGCGAGACTTAGTACTTCACTTTGCCGGAAAGCAAAGAACACTTCCACCCTGTTCCCGGGGAAAACCTCTATCCTCTCAAACAGTGTCCGTACAACCTCCGCTGTCAGTTCTCCTTTCCCGCATCCTTTCACCAGGGTACGAAGGAAATGGTTTTTTCTTGTGGTTTCTACCTCAATCCTCCGTAACTTCTCGTCAATTATCCTGCCCTCTTTCTGGAGGGAATCTGCTTTCCCGTCATTTTCTTCCTTTGTCCGCTTAAATTCTTCCAGATTGATCTCTCCTGCCCGATACTTCAGATATTGTTCACTTCCGGTTTTTGTGATCCCTTCCATTTCTTTTTTGATCTCGGCAAGCTGCCCGTTCCACTTTTCTTTCAAGTTTTCCGCTTCCCGGTTATTCATCTCCACAAGATCTTTCGACCGGATGCCGGACAGCATAAATTCTCTATGGACCATTTCTTTCACTATCTCAGTAAGCGCTCCCATTGTTATGTACTTCCTCTGGCACTTAAAACTGTCTATCCGGTCAGACCTGGGGCATTTATAACCGTATATCCTTACCCTGTCTTTTGACTTAAACTCCTTATTTACCGCGATCCGCTTCATTTTTGAACCACATTCCCCGCAATAAAGGACATCTTTAAATAAATCCTCTTCTGTAGGGATTCGATTTGCATCCCCATTTCTATTGCAGTGTACGGCGGACTTTTCAAATCTTTCTGCCACTTCCAGAAAAAGTTCTTCACTGATAATGGCTTCGTGCGTGTGCTCTTTTACCGACCAGTCTCCGGGGTCAACGTCATGCCGTCTGCACATCTGGGAATCTTTCCCCCCGGTGCATCCCTGGATAAGGCAGCCCATATATACCGGATTCGTCAGGATTTGTTTGACCGTTCTTCTGGACCACTGCTGCAGCCCTTCTTCCGGGCAATAAACCTGTCCCGTCTTATGATACTCCGTAGGTCTGGCTACCTTATTTGTATAGAGCCATCGTATGATATCATTTATGCAGGTACCGGAAAGAAACAGGTCATATATCCCCTTCACGATATCCGAGGTAGTTTCCTCAATAAAAAGGCATTTCTTACCGTCAATCCATTCCGCCCGGTATCCGTAAGCCGGGATGCCGCCGGTGTAGCTTCCCTGTTCCCATTTTGCCCGCTTGCTGGCTTTTACTTTAGCCGCGATATCCCTGGCATACATCTCGTTTATCAGGTTCTTGAGGTTTACGCCCATCGCATCCCCCTGTCCGGCCAGAGCCAGAGTGTCGAAATTGTCGGTGACGGCGATAAAACGCACACCCATGAAAGGGAATATTTTCTCAATATAGTTCCCGGTCTCAACATGATTCCTGCCAAACCTTGACAGGTCCTTTACGATAATGCAGTCAATCTTACGCGCCCGCACATCACGCATCATGCGCTCAAACCCTTCCCGCTCAAAGTTGGTCCCGGTCTTTCCAATATCCGTATAAATATCATAGATCACCATATCGTCCTGCCGCCCGACATACGATTTTACGATCTCCACCTGGGTTTCAATGGACTCGTTTTTTCTGTCCCCGCCATCGACAGAGAGCCTTGCATAAATACCTACATAATAAATCCTTACAGGTTTCTTTGTGGCTTCCTGTCTTTTTCTGGATGTCCTTGCCATTATGCCGTCACCCCCTCTTTACCATTTCTTTTCGACGACATGTAGTCCTGTAAAACCAGCATCTTGCCAAACTCTTCCTGCCCCCTAAACTCCACATAGACCTTTCTGCCCTCAAAGACTTCGATCCGGCTGACAAAACATAACAGGGTATCCCGATCAAGTTCTGTCAGCTTCACCGCTTCCTTTAACCTTTCCAGCTTTGCACCGGACACAACGCCGTTGCGGAATAACTGTTTCAGCATTTCTTCCTGCTTACGCAGCGCTTTCTTTGCCTCCTCATACTTTTCTTCATAAATGGCGCCGAAATTCTTAAAATCCGCCTCTGTAATAATCCCCATCTTTAAATCCTCATGAAGTCCCGCACGCAGTCCCAGGTATTTATCCTGCTCTTTATGTAGTCTTTCCATTTCTTTGTCAAACCGGGCAACCTCCTCAAAATCCACCTCCATCTTCTGTAAGTGCTCTAACTGGCTGCACACATCCAAAAATACCGAAAGGTAAGTCTGCAACGTGCCTAATACCGTTTTTTTCAGTTCCTCTTCCGATATGCTGTGCCTGGTGCATCCCTGCCCCCGATTCCTGGTGGGGCAGATAAAACCGACTTTTTCCACACCTTTGTAGCGGTTTACCCGCCGGTACAAAGGTTCCCCACAGTCCCCGCAGAACAATAATCCCGCAAACAGATGGGAACAGCCTTCCCCCGCATTCGCCCTGATATCCACTTTAAGCAAGTCCTGCACGATCTCAAACTCTTCGCGGGAAATGATGGCTTCATGCGTTCCTTCCACCCTCACCCATTCTTCTTTCGGCTTTGCCACGGATTTTTTTACTTTATAATTGACCTTCTCGCTCTTCCCCTGCACCATCACTCCCGTATACACTTCATTGGAGAGAACCCGGATCACTGCCACCGCCGACCACTTGGCCGTTGTCTTTGTCGGGAAGCCGGTAGAATAGTTTTCTCCCAGGGATTTTTTGTATTCCATGGGGGAAAGCACACCCAGTCCGTTGAGCCGTTTTGCAATCGCCTGTGCGCTCATCCCCTCAATTTTCCACGCAAATATATTCCTGACAATACCCGCCGCATACCCGTCGGGAACCAGATGGTTCCTGTCCTCCGGCGATTTCAGGTAGCCGTACATGGCAAAAGACCCGATGAATTTCCCCTGCTCCCTTTTCGCTTTCTGGCAGCTCTTTACTTTTTGGGAAATATCCCGGCAGTAAGAATCATTGATAAAATTCTTTACTGGCAGGACAAGGGATTTCGTATTGTTGTCCGCCGTCTGGCTGTCAAAGTTGTCAGTCAGTGCAATAAAACGCACATGAAAAGCCGGGAAGGTTTTCTGTATTAACCGCCCGGCTTCAATATAATCTCGTCCCAATCTGGACAAGTCCTTTACTATCACACAATTCACATTCCCGGCTTCAATGTCAGCCATCATACGCTTAAATTCCGGCCTGTCAAAGTTTGCTCCGGAATATCCGTCATCCACATAAATGTCGAACAGCTCCATGTCATCATGTGCCCTGACATAAGAACGGATCAGTTCCCTTTGTGAACTGATGCTGTTGCTCTCTGCTTTCATATTTCCGTCAATATCTTCATCGTCCCTTGACAGACGGAGATAGACCGCAACAAAAAAAAGGTGTGTTTTAATCATAGCGTATCTCCTAACTTTATTTATTTTAAGTTAGCAAAACCTGTCCTACGAGGTCTGTACCTTTTCATAAAGTCAGGATTCCGTTAATTCTTGTCCTGCTTATAAACTACCACAACTTCCACTGTCTGTAAAGGCTTTTGCTAATATTTTATCTCTGCAACTTTCCTGATATACTGCTTCATCCTGTCGTTTAACGTCCCTGCCTGGTTCGAGTACCCAATCTTCACCACATATTCCCCCACCCTCACAAGAAAAGGGTTCCCTACTTTCTGTACATATTCCTCCACTCTTGCGGAGACAGGTTTCTTCATGTCAATCTCAATCCCACTGATATCCACCAGATCTTCCAGCACCGCGTCCCTTATGTCAATCTGCTCCATTTTCTGTAATTCTTCCTTCGATAAATGCATATGAAGCCCTCCAATACTACATTATATTTGACACAAAGTATGTCCTATTCCCCAATGTATCTTACCCTGCCTGATATGCACTTTTAATCCGGTGTTTCCCTGCTATAATACTTGCCAGCCTTACTTTCCAATACCGCAAAGTTTATGTATATAGTCTTCTTTTCTCCAGAATCCGTATCTGAAATTCCTCTTCCACAAAAAAGTAATTCCCACACGCCACGGCAGGAGTACAATACCCTGCCATGGTTTTTCATTTTCTCTCCCCCGGTGTGAGACGGAATATGCCTGGACCGCCCGGCAAGGCTGCCTGATGCCCTGCAGCACCCTTCCCCGCTACAACACACCCCAGACGCTGCTCCGGCTGCCGTGTTCTCTGGCAGAGGTATCATTATCATCCGGATTTTCAAGGCAGACTGCCAACACTGCCCCATGCCGGGGATGCCGCTCATACTTTTCCTTCTTCTATTACGATTCCTCGTTCCACCTGCATCAAAGCCCTGCCACTAACTCTTAAACAGGCAAATATTTCTCCGCGAAGCTCTCCCCTCATCACCAATATAAATGTTCCGAATGTTTTGTGTCCTTAAAGGTATTTCCCATTGCCGACTGCCAAGATAAACACCGACAAGCAGCATACCACTATGGGAAATGCCAGCATACTGATATTCTGTCCCGGCAGCCATAAAACTGCCCGGACATCCTTGTCAAGGTTCCCTGTATGCCATCCGGCTTTTATCTCCATAGTAATTGCACTTTCATCCTTTGGCTACAGGACTGCCAAGAGCCATCCCTAAAACAAATCATTCCGGGCAGACCCGTAATAGTTGGTTCTTTTCTCTACATGACCGCTTTCATGTTCTGCGCCATATATTCTAGGACCTGCACCAGGAACTCCGCCTGCGGCTCCGTGCTTTCCATAAATACTTTCTGTGCCCTCGCCGTACAATCCCCCTTTACGGTTCCTGCCAGATCCCTTATGACGATATCCGCCTCCAGCACTGCGATCATCTTCCGGTATGTCCGGATTCCAGGCTGCCTTGTCCCGGCCTCGATTTTTTTCAGGTGGGATTCACTGATCCCTGCCGCCTCTGACAGTTCGCACCTGCTCATGCCCTTTGTTTCGCGCAGCTTTTTAACCGTAACCCCTAAATTTGTACCTTCCACACTTATCATCCTGTACCTCCAATCGGTGTGTCCATTATAAAATTGTAACTGCTATTTGAAAAGGGACTGGTTGTGTCCTTTTTTCCGTAAGCGGGACAGTTCAAGCCTTTCTGGTGTTTCCGCGCTATTTCGCTTACACCATCAGCCCTTTGTCAACATGGTTTTCTTATTTCTGCTATTCTTTTCTTTATTTTGTCGAACGATTTTTACTACCTATTTAAAATTACTGTTCTATCCTCCTGCAAAGAACTCCCCCAGATTTCAAAACCCTAAATCTACTCCATCTTTCCAGACTTTTTTAAGTAGCGAAATTTTAAATTTATGAAAGAATCAACTTCCTTACGACAAGGCTTTTTATATCCGATTCAGCAAAAAAGCCGAGGCTTCAGATGCCTGCAAGTAAAACACCTCATGAAATGAACTACCCCGCAGCAAGCTGCGGGGTATCTAAAGTCGCAATCAAGACATTCTGCATATTATTAACAAAATACTTCATAAACTGCTGTTCCATAAGCAGAAAGAATACATTTCCCAGAGATCATTTCCCCCGAGTACATCATTATTGCATCCTTTTTCAATATATAAGAAACCTCTTCTGATTGGAAATTTAACACAAATAAAAATTCCCGTCCTCCTTTCTTCCGCATAATAATTTCCACCGTATCCGGTGCCACAATATACTCCCTAAAAGGCTCCGCAATGCCAGCATATACAAACAGTGATTTAACATTACTTCTGGAAAATACACTTCCAAAATGAATAACTCTGCCTTTTTCTATTTGTTTCTCTGTCACTGCCGCTTTTCCTGCGTAATAACTGTTACCATAGGCTGCCAATACTTTCGTATTCTCCAACGGCTCTAAGATATCATTAAACAGTGGCATATCCACTTTCGAATCTCCAAATCCAGCCCACACCGGTTCTTCTGCCGGACTTGTAAATGTAAAATCTCTGATATCCGATCCCGTCAACTCCTGCAAAAGTCCCGGTTGAGGCATCATAACACATCCTCCGTTCATATCTTTGTAACCTGCACGACAGCCAATGATCAAAGTTCCGCCATTCACAACATATGCCTTCAAAAGCTGCACTCTTCTTTCATCAATTAACGCAGGATGCGGATAAAATGCGACCGGATATTTTATAAGATCGTCTATCTCGCTGTCCTCCTGCAGGTATATTACATCATATGGCACATGGTTTTGCTCTGAAGCAATAAAAATCTCCTTCTCACTTCTCCGGCTCACTTTGTGATGCCATGAATCTACCTCAGCATCCCACTCATTGTCATAATCCTTAATCAGCGCAAATTTTGCCACATACTCCGCGCCGCAGAGAGGATCTAATTTTCTGAATTTATCATAGAAATCTTTTACCTCTGCGAGTTTTCTGTTATCTCTGTTATCATAATCTAGAATCCCATGCCAATACATCTCCGTTCCCATGGTACAGGTTCTCCATCTGAAAAAAGATATAAAATCTGCCCCATGTGCAACACTCTGCATAGCCCACAGCGTAAGCTGCCCCGGTCTCGGTGCAGGTCCTTCCATGCGGGTAGTCCATCCATTGGCACCAGACTGCTGCTCCATAATGCCAAAATGCGGACAGATGGAGCGCACTTCATTTAAATGCATCGACCATTTGCGATCATTCAAGTCATCAGCATTTGCCATATCCCTGTCCAGTCCAAAGGCAAAACTCGGATAGGAGTCATACATATAAACATCAAGGCATTCTTTTTCCATAAGATGATTATCCACATTGGCAAACATACCATTCGTTGTAATATAATCACCGGATTTCTTATATTTCCTGATAATGTCCGCCTGCATCTTACAAAATTGAAGTGTACTGTACGAAATAAATCTGATATAATCCAAATGCTGATGGGGATTGATACCCATATTTAATGTCGGGCGCGGTACATAAATCTGCCCCCATTCCGTATAAGTCTGATTCCAGAATACCGTACCCCATGCTTCATTCAACCTCTCTAATGTCTGATATTTGTCCCGCAAATATAAGCGGAACGCGGCAGAATCCGCTTCGGAATAAAACTCGCATGTCTCACAATTTAGTTCATTATCAATCTGCCATCCGATAATTGCCGGATGAGTGCCATAATGCATTGCTTCTTTTTCTACAATTCTTGCACTTAACTGCTGATAAACAGGTGCATTGTAATTATAGTGTTTACGTCCGCCATGACGATACAACACCCCATCTTTTGACGCATTCAAAACTTCCGGATACTTCTCTGTCAGCCATGCAGGCGGCGTTGCCGTAGGGGTTCCAAAAATCACCTTCATCCCCTTTTCACCACATAAATCCAGAAATTCGTCAAAAAAAGCATATGTAAACCTACCCTCTTCAGGTTCTATCATACTCCATGCAAATTCGGCAATACGGATTACACCAATTCCTGCCTCCAGCATTCTGTCCAAATCCTGCTTCCACATTTTTTTATCCCAATGCTCCGGATAATAACATACTGCCATTGTCATATGATCCCATTTGTAGTTTTGTGCACTGTTCATTCTTCCTCTCCTCCATTTTCTGTCATTACCGGTATCCGAAACGAAACTCTCGTCCCCTTGCCGCATGAACTTTCAATATGAAACTTACAACTGCTTCCATATAATAACTGTAATCGTCTGTATACATTTTTTAATCCAATACTATTTCCGTTTCCTCTTTCTTCACATTCTTTAACAAGCTGCATTAACTGTATTTCATCCATCCCCTTGCCATTATCTTTGACTGTAAAATGAAGCCAGTTATCCATCCGCAGAACAGATATTTCCAAATATCCTTTTCCGATTTGTTCCTCCAATCCATGTATGATGCTGTTTTCCACAAGCGGCTGTAAGAGAAAGCCCGGCATACGGCATTTCTTCGTACTTTCCTCCATTCTGCATTCTACGGTAAACTTATCTTCAAAACGGCATTTCTGAATCAAAAGATAGCTTTCCACAATCTGCATTTCTTCTTCCACTGTAACATAATCCGCTCTTCTGATACTCGCCCTCAATAGTTTAGCCAGTGAAACAGAAATATCTGATATTTCCATGTTCCCACTCGTATAGCCAAGCCAACTGATCGTGTCCAGACTATTATACAAAAAATGCGGATTTATCTGCATTTTCAGGAATTCTATTTCTGCTTCTCTATTGGCAAGTTCCAGAGAATATACCTTTTCCATTAAGTTCTGGATATTGTCTGCCATTTGGTTATATGCCTGCGATATCTGTCCAATTTCATCCTTATCCTTGACCACAACTCTGGCATCCAATTTCCCCTCTCCAAACCTTGACATACTTTCCAATAGCTCTCCCGTAGGAGCAAGCAGTTTCCTGATAGCAGACATTGTGATTATAAGCGAGACTGTCAATGCAGTTATAAGAATAAACATCATTTGCAAAATGCTTAGAAGGATGTGCCTCCGGAAAACTCCCGTACTGACCGTAGCTACCAGAGTCCAGCCATTTTCCATCGATTTTCCAATATAATAATAACTGGTTTCACCTGATTCCGGGTCGGATATTGTACTGTAATCCATTCTCCGCAGTTCTGAAAGATTATACCGAAACGACTCACCTGCCATTGTATTTGTCCCCGCAGCTATGATCGTATTTTCTTTGTCTACAAGATATACTTTCCCCGAATAAGCATTTGGAAAAGTAGACAGTTTATCGCTTAAATACTCATTCTTGCAAATAATTACCATATAACCTAACGGTTGTATATTATCTGTACTCAAAATGGCTCTTCCAAGACAAAGATAATGGTCATCCCCCGCCATTCCCCACACTGCTGCACCTTTTGCCGCATATATTTCATCAGGTGACATAGAATACTCTAAATACTCCCTGTTGGTTGTTCCCACAAAAATCTCCCGTCCATTTACCGGATAAATACGCAGAGAAATAATGCCATTTATATTAAATACGCTTCCACGTACCTGCTTTGAAATCGCAGCTTCATTAACAGAAATGCTGACTCCGCTGATATTACCACCATGCTTTCCATATCTTTGATTGATCACTTTTAAATTATCCTGTACAGTCTGATCAATAATAATCGATACGGAAAGCTGATCTATCTGCTCTATCATATTGGAAATACTACCCGTGGACATCGCTGTCAAATCTGCCATATGAAAATCTGCCTGCATCTTGTACACTTTGCTAGAGCGGATTGTAAATGACAAGAAAAGGACAATACAAGTTATAAAAAGCAGCACCATATAAAGGCCAAAAATTTTTATACGGATGCTATAATGTAGTATCGTTTTCCCCATCTTCTCTACTCCACTTATTCTTTGAGATACGTTCTAATATCTCGTGAAACCGTATTTGGGGTATCGTATTCCCATGTTTCTTATAATCTGACGGACTGCAATGAAATACCCTTTTAAAAATCTGCGAAAAATAGCGTTGATCATTAAATCCTGCTTTCTCGCATGCCCGATTGACTTTATCACCTTCCACCAAGAATTTCGCAGCATTCATCAGCCGGATTGCATTTAAAATCTCTATGAAAGAATAGCCTGTATCCTGCTTTATTTTCTTAGAAATATAGCTGCTTGTAAAGTGATGACGCTCCGCCAATTCGTTCAAACTGACTGACTGTGTGAATTCTTCCGCCATATTGACCAAAATATCCAGTGTTGGAGAAGAACTCTTTGCAAAATGATTGCGAACCTGCATCACTGTATCAAATACACCTTCACGCTCTTCATACTTATGAACTACTGCTTTTTGATAACGTACCTCTTCAAGTTGTCCCTTTACTTTCGCGATACATCCTAACAATTCCTTCGGATTAACAGGTTTAAGCAGATACTCATACACGCCATGGCTGATTGCCTCTTTCGCATACTCAAATTCTGAAAACCCTGTCAAAAGAACAACTGCCGTATCCAAAGAATATTCCTTGATCATTGCCGATAGTTCCAACCCTGTCATCCCCGGCATCCTGATATCAAATATTACAATATCAACAGAAGCAGACATCAGTATCTCCTTGGCCTCCTCACCGTTACTGACTGCCAAAACCTCATCAATACCGATTGCTTTCCAATCAAGACTCAAAATTCCTCTCCGTATAACAGCTTCATCATCCGCTATCAATAATTTCATGGCATTACCTCTTCCACAATATTATCTTCAGTATATCACCTAACTGTCCGATTGAAAAACTGAATTGTTATCCTTTTACGGCTCCCGCCACCATTCCCTCCATGATCTGTCTGTGAAGAAGCACATATACGATAATACTCGGAATAATCGTCATAATTACCGCAGCAATCATTCCTACATAATCCGTGGAATACATAGCCTGAAAGTTTGTTAACCCTACTGGAAGTGTCATTTTCTCACTATCTGTCAAAAATATTCTCGGGAGAAGCAGGTCATTCCATATATTGATAAATTGAACGACTGCAACCGTGACTACTGACGATTTGGCAATCGGCAGAATTACTTTCATAAAACACTGCAACGCTGAACACCCATCAATCACTGCCGCTTCTTCAAGCTCCCTTGGAATGGATCTCATAAAGCCGCAAACAATAAATATTGTCATGGGAAATCCAAGAGCAATCTGTGGAATAATAACTGCCCAATGCGTATTTAAAAGTCCAAGAGCCTTAAAAATAGAAAACAATGGTATAATCAATCCATAAATCGGTATCATCATACCAAGTAAAAAAGTATTATATACTAATTTTGACATCTTCCAGTGCATTCTTGCAATTGCATAAGACGCCATCGTTCCTAAAATAACTGCAACCACTACTGCCGATACCGCGATCACAACAGAATTGCCAAAATATCTTACCACACCGCCCTTGACCACTGCGTTGACATAATTGACAATACTCCATGATTCCGGCAAACCCCATGTATTAAAATATAATTCCTGATTCGTCTTAAAAGATGCTAAAAATAACCAAAATAACGGGTACAGGCACATAACTGTAAAAAGAATCAATGCTATGTACTTTATAAACATCCATATTTTTTCAGATATATTTTTCTTCAAGATGGTCTCTCCTCTCTATTCATCACTTTCCTTAAACACTCTATTCGATAACGCAACTGACAACATACACAGAATCATCAGGATTACACCAATCGCACTTGCATATCCATACTTTAAAATGTTAAATGCCTGATAGTACATATAAGTTGACATTACTTCTGTTGCATGATTAGGCCCGCCTGATGTCATAACTGCAACCAAATCATAATATTTTAAGGAACCTGTGATGATCAAAACAGCATCTATCTTTAAGATTGGCTTAATAAGTGGAAACGTGATATTGGTAAATTGTTTCCATCCACTCGCACCATCAATCTGTGCTGCTTCATAATATGCGCTGTCAATATTTCGCATTGCTGCCAGTTGAATAACCATATGGTATCCGACATACTGCCACATAATTACTACAATAATACAAAACATCGCCAGTTTTTTATTGGCAAGCCACACCTGCTGCAAACTTCCCAATCCAATCATCTTTAGAAAGGCATTCAATAATCCATAATTTCCATTATAGATAAATGTCCATGTCAAACCAACCGCTACACCGCAAATGACACTTGGCAAGAAAAAAACTGTCTGGAAAAATGCCGCCCCCTTAATTTTCTTAAAAATTGCATTTGCAAAAAACATTGCTAACGGCATATGAGCAATCAACGACCCAATTACCATAAATATATTATTTCTAAATGCATGAACAAATGTTCCGTCTTTTAATAGCCCAATATAATTTCCTAATCCGACAAACTGCTTTTTCGCCATTAAATCTGTGTTAAATAATGACATATAGATATTGTATGCAATTGGAAATAATGCAAAAACAGCATAAATTATTAATGCCGGAAGTACAAAAAATGCAATACTCCTCTTGTTTCCCATAACTTTGTTCATATAGTCACCTCATCCTAATCTTATTTCGAAAAAACCGCCGCTTTAACGGCGACGGTTTCTTCACTTTTTGCAGATATATTCTACATTACTTTTACATTTATTGCGTATTAGATTCAGCGTACTGCTGCAGACTATCAAATATTTCCTGTACATCGTCACCATTGGCAACTGCAATACTACTGTTATTAAACTCATTACCCAAATCAGTATTCATACGGTCAAACCACGGTGTCAGAGCATTCTGTTCACCGAAACAGGTGATCACATCTTTACTTAAAGAAGACAACTTGCTTTCATCAAGTTCAATTGATGTGGCAGGCATACGTCCATAATCGTACAACAGCATTGCCGCATTTTCATCGCTCGTCCAAAATTTCAAGAATCCAACAGCAGCCTCCACATTCTGGCAATTCGTTGTAACCGCATAAGAATTATCAAGAGATCCGACTGATATCTGGTCATACTCGGCATTCACTGACGGCATGGCAAAACAACTGATATTTGCTGCCTCCTGACAAACATCCGGATTGTCAAGATTGGATATTTCCCATGAACCATTAAAATACATCGCCGTCTGCCCTGTTTGAAACAGTGCTTCTGCTTCTGATCCGCTTACCCCTGTAAATCCCTGCTCAAAATATCCTTTGTTCACTTCCTCTTGAAACAGTTTCCCGGCTTCTATCATTGCGCTGTCATTCCATACCCGTGTGCCAGCTTTTATTCCCTCAAACAGTTCATTTCCTGCAATGCCGTTGCTCAATTGTTGGATATACTGCGATACAAGCCACGCGTCATCTGCTGTAGATGCTAAAGCCACCGGCGTAACATTGTTTTCAATCAGCGTATCGCAAACATGGCAATACTCTTCATACGTTGTTGGTACAGCCAATCCATACTGATCAAAAATTGCCTTATTATAATACATGACTGCCATGCATTGTGCTGTAGGGATTCCGTACACATCACCGCCATACGTTTCCTGCTCCAATGTTCCACTATTAAAGCTTGCTTTCCAATCCGCATCAGCATCCAAATATTCCTGCAGGTTGACAATCTTGCCACCATTCACAAAATTCTCCAGATATCCTAACTCCCATGTAAAAATAATATCCGGTTCAGAATCAGACACCATCATCGTTGTCAGTTTGGTTTTGTAATCAGAATTACTTACGAATTCCGGTTCAATGACAACCCCATATTCATTGTCTGCATTGAATGCATCAATAATCTTTTGATACCCTTCAACGTATGCATCCGAAGCCGCACCATTTAACATCATCGTCAAAACCTGCGCCTCTGTACTTGCCGCTGAGTCATCCACGCTCGTATCTACTGCACTGTCCGCACTTGTAGCAGCCGCATCTGATGCATTCATATCCGTTGTATTTGTCACATTGCCACTTCCACATCCAGCTAATAATCCCGTACACAAAATACCTGCTGTCAACATTTCTCCTATTTTTCTCATGATTAAACCATACCCTCCATCCTCTACTTTTTAAAAAGCCGCTTTTTATCTGATGCTTTCATTTTAATAAAAACTACTAGAATTTTTAAGGTAGATTTCTTTCCAATTTTGTTTACTTTTTTGTTC